>NZ_JBYVYK010000006.1:0-133673 GCF_058148405.1 Mycobacterium sp. DHQP2018-32-09
CCGCCGGACGCCGGCCGCGGGCACCTGCGCGGCGCGCGCCACGGCGTCGGCCATGACGCCGACGAGCGCGCCTTGGCGCAGTTCACCGCTGAGCAGGCGGCGCAGGAACGCGTGCTCGACGGCGGTGGCCGCGGAGAACAGTCCGGCCAGCAGGGCGTCCCGGCGGGCCCGCGACCCCTTGCCTGCGACGGCGCCGATCTCCGACAGCGTCGCGTCGACGCCGGTGACCGTCAGCGTCGGCTCGGTGGCGGGGTCGGGCAGCGTGCGCAGCGCGGCCCAGCCGACGCCGATCTGGCGCTGCGGCAGCTCGCCGGACAGCCAGGACACGGCGATGGCCACCTCGTCCGGACCGCCGTCGTGGGCGGCGGTCACCACCTCGGCGATGCGGGCGATCTTCGCGGTGCGGGCGGAGGTGGCCCCGACGTCGGCCGACGCGGTGGCGAGGTCGACCAGCAGCATCAGGTCACCGTGAACGACACCGACGGCCACCCCGTCGCGCCGTCGGGGATGACGCCTGCCTGCTGCGAGGTCTGCGTGGCCCCGGTCCCGTCGGTGGCGCGCACCGTGATGCGGTGACGTCCGGGCTGATCGGCCTGCCAGGGGAACGACCACAGCCGCCACGTCTCGTTGGAGTAGGCGGCGCCCAGCGTGGCCTGCTGCCAGTTGCCGGACGGCTGATCGGAGGCCGCATCGTCCCCGAGGTCTGCCGGTCCTTCGATCAGCACCTCGACGGACCGCACGCCGCGGTTCTGCGCCCACGCGACGCCGCCGAACGTCACCGGTCCGCGGGCGACGTCGGCGCCGGCGCGGGGGACGTCGATGCGCGACTGCGTCTTGATGGGTCCGCGTTCGGACCAGCCGAGCTTGGTCCAGTACGCCTGCGCGCGATCGAAGCGCGTCAACTCGAGGTCGACGACCCACTTCGTGGCCGAGACGTAGCCGTACAGGCCGGGGACCACCAGCCGTGCCGGGTAGCCGTGTTCGGTGGGTAGCGGCTGGCCGTTCATGCCGACGGCCAGCAGGGAGTCCCGAGCGTCGGTCATGACGTCGATGGGTGACCCCGCGGTGAAACCGTCGATCGACGTCGACAGCAGCATGTCCGCGTCGGCGTGCACCCCGGCTCGGGCCAGGATGTCCCGCACGCGGTACCCGGTCCAGCGGGCCGTCGAGATCAGGTCGCCGCCCACCGGGTTGGACACGCAGGTCAGCGTCACCACCTTCTCGACGGCCTCGAACTGCTGGAGGTCGGCGAACGACAGCGTGACCTCTCGATCCACCATGCCGTGGACGCGAAGCCGCCACGTCTCGCGGCTGACCTGGGGCACCGACAGCGCGGTGTCGATGCGGTAGAAGTCGCGGTTGGGGGTCAGGAACGGCGGCAGGTCGACGCCGGCCGGTTGGACGTCGGCGGGGATCGGCGCGGCGGGCCTGGCGGGGGTGGGCAGCGCGAACGCGTCGCGGTCGCCGGCCACCGAGGACCGCTTGCGTCCCAAAACCACGCCGCCGACGCCGGTGACGGCGCCCAGGGCGAGGAACCCGAGGGCGACGAGTGACAGCCGGCGGGCCGGGTCAGGTGCCGGGCCGTCGCGTGGATCCCAGGGTTCCGGGTCGTGGTCGACGAAGCGGCCGGACACCAGGAGGCGCAGCACGATGATCCCGCACACCGTGCCCACGATCGTGGGGATCACGTCGAGCGGGCCGGCGCCCGACCGGGTGAGCACCGCCGCGCACCCGGCGAGGCCGGCCACGCCGATGGCGATGCTGCCCACCGGCAGCGCGCTGGTCTCCAGCCGCGCGGTGAGCCCGGCGACGATGGCGATGGCCGCCAGCACCACGACGGTCAACGCCAGTTTGTCGGCGGTGCCGAACAATTGGATGGCCCACTCCTTGGCGGGACCCGGCGCCAGGTCGATGACGGCGGATCCGACGGCGGTGCGCGAGTCGGCCGCCGGGCCGAAGAAGGCGGCCACGAGTTGGGTGACGCCGAGCGCCACCGCGGCGGCGGCGACGCCGGTCAGGGGGCTCGGGCGGACAGCCACGTCAGGCACGGCTCCAACGTACCCATGGCAGAGGCACTCACGCCTTAACGGACCGTGACGTCGTGCGTGCCGGCCCGGACCGCGCTTCACCCGGACGCCGCGGGGCGGCGCCAGTAGGGTGAGCGAGGCGCGGAGGGGCCGCGCCCGAGCCGCTCGGAAGGGTATGGCACATGGCAACGGTCGCCACCGAGATCATCGACGCGCTGAGCCGCAGTGGCATCCAGCGCGTCTACGGTCTGCCGGGAGACAGTCTCAACGGCTTCACCGACGCCATCCGGCGTTCCGAGGGCATCAGGTGGGAGCACGTCCGGCACGAGGAGACGGCGGCGTTCGCCGCGGCGGCCGACGCCGGCCTGAGCGGCCGGCTCGCGGTGTGTGCGGGTAGCTGCGGGCCGGGCAACCTGCATTTGATCAACGGCCTGTTCGACGCCCAGCGCAGTCGGGTTCCGGTGCTGGCCATCGCCGCTCACATCCCGCGCACCGAGATCGGGTCGGACTACTTCCAGGAGACCCATCCGCAGGAGCTGTTCCGCGACTGCAGCGTCTACTGCGAACTGGTGAGTACCCCGGAGATGGCGCCGCGCATCCTCGAGATGGCGATGCGCGCCGCGGTGGAGCGCAACGGTGTGGCCGTCGTGGTCATCCCCGGCGAGATCTTCCTGGCCCGCTCCACCGAGACCCGGTGGCTGACCAGGCCCATCGCGCCCACCCGCTCGGTGATCCGACCCGACGACGCGGGGCTGCGCCGTGCGGCCGACATCCTCAATGCGGCCCAGAGCGTCACGATCCTGGCGGGCGCGGGCGTGCAGGGCGCCCACGACGCGGTGGTGCGCGCCGCGGGCACGCTCCACGCCCCCATCGTCCATGCGTTGCGCGGCAAGGAGTTCATCGAGTACGACAACCCGTACGACGTCGGCATGACCGGTCTGCTGGGCTTCCCGTCGGGCTACAAGGCCATCAAGGAGGCCGACGCGCTGCTGATGCTGGGTACCGACTTCCCGTACCAGCAGTTCTATCCCGACAACGCCAAGGTGATCCAGGTCGACGTGCGGGGCGAGCACCTCGGCCGCCGCACGCCCGTCGACCTGCCGCTGGTGGGTACGGTGGCCGACACGCTCGAGGCGCTGCAGCCGCTGCTCACCCAGAAGCCGACGCGCGAGCACCTCGACCGGTCGCAGAAGCACTACCGCAAGACCCGGCAGCGCCTCGACGAGCTGGCCGTCAACGATCGTGATCGCAGTCCCATTCGTCCCGAATACGTTGCGGGACTGGTGGATCGGATGGCGGCCGACGACGCGGTGTTCACCGTCGACGTCGGCTCCCCGGTGGTGTGGGCGGCGCGCTATCTCACCATGAACGGCAAGCGCCGGCTCATCGGCTCGTTCAACCACGGCACCATGGCGTGCGCGCTGCCGCACGCCATCGGCGCGCAGACCGCGCACCCCGGACGCCAGGTGGTGGCGCTGGCCGGCGACGGTGGGTTGACCATGATGTTCGGCGAGCTGATCACGCTGATGCAGAACCGGCTGCCGGTCAAGCTGGTGGTGTTCGACAACTCCTCGCTGAACTTCGTCGAGCTGGAGATGAAGGCGGCCGGCATCGTGAACTTCGGAACCGACCTGCACAATCCGGACTTCGCGGCGGTGGCGCGTTCGATGGGATTGTTCGGGGCCCGCGTGGAGGCACCCGACCAGCTGGAGGGCGCGCTCGCCGAGGCGTTCGCGCACGACGGACCCGCGCTGGTGAACGTGGTGACCGCCCGCCAGGAGTTGTCGATCCCGCCCGCGATCACCGCCGAGCAGGCAAAGGGCTTCTCGCTCTACGCCATTCGCACCATCATGGCCGGGCGCGGTGACGAGTTGCTGGACCTGGTGAGCACGAACGTCGCGCGGCGGTTGCTGGACTGACCGTGCGGGGGGCGATCGTGTGGGTCCTCGTGGGTGTGGTCGTGGGTGTCGTCACCGGGTGTGGTCTGGGTCCGCAAGGGTCCGGCCGTCCCGCGGAGCACCCGACCGCGGGTGGGGTGACCATCGACGGTGACGCCTCCGACCCGCGCAACCAGTTGGCGATGCGGGCCATCGCGGACCTGCAGTCCTACTGGGCCGGCCAGTTCCGGCAGCTGTACGGCACGGACTACCGTCCCGTCGACGGCGGCTTCTACGCGACGACGCCGTCGTCGGGGGACCTGCCGCCCTGTGCCGCGAGCCCGAGCGACGTCTCGGGCAACGCGTACTACTGCCCGGGTCGCGACGTGCTGGCCTGGGACGCCGAGAACCTCCTGCCATACCTGCAGCAGAACTTCGGCGACTTCGCCATCCCGGTCGTGATGGCGCACGAGTGGGGCCACGCCATCCAGGCGCGCGCCGACGTCGGCGGCCTGCCGGTGACGCGGGAGCTGCAGGCCGACTGCTTCGCGGGCGCCTGGGCGCGCCACGCCAGGGACGACGGCGTCTTCGACGTCACCGACGAACAGCTCGACACCGCGCTGGCCGGTGTCCTCGACCTCGAGGACACCCCGGGCACCAGCCGGCTGGACCCGAACGCGCACGGCAGCGGTTTCGACCGCGTGGGCGCCTTCGGCGACGGTTACGACGCCGGGCTCGCGCGCTGCCGCGAGTACCGCGACGGCGATCCCGTGGTGCTCGACCTGCCGTTCACCAGCGGCGCGGATCAGGCGGCCGGGGGTGACGCCCCGTACGCGTCGATCGTCGCAGGCGTCCCGGCGGACCTGCAGGACTACTGGTCGCGGGTGTATCCGGAAATCGCCGGGGGTGCGCCATGGCGGCCCGTCGCCCGGATGCAGCCCCACGGGCCTGCCGACCCGCCGTCGTGTGGTGGCCGTCCTGCACCCGCGGAGGAGCCGTTCTATTGCGCGCCGGAGGATTACGTGGCGTGGGATGACGTGCAGGCCATGCCCCGGGTGTATCAGCGCAGCGGGGACTACGCCGTGGCCACGCTGTTGGCGACGCAGTTCGGCCGGGCAGTGCTGACGCGGCTCGGCGACCGCTCCGGCGAGCCGACGGCGACGCTGCGGGGGGACTGCTTCGCCGGGTCGTACACCGCGTCGGTGATCCTGCACAACCGCAAGGAGACCAGCGCGTGGACCATCTCGCCGGGTGACCTGGACGAGGGCATCAAGGCGCTGCTGACGTTCGGCGGCGGGCCGCCCTCGGCGTCGGGGTTCGACCGCGTGCGCGCGTTCCGGGAGGGCGTGCTGCGCGGTGCTCCGGCCTGCGTGACCTACGGCGGGTGAGCGACGCGCCCGCGGCGCGGCTGGTTGCCCGACGGGCGCGCACCGGCCACGATGGCGGGTATGGCCGACGACGCCCAGGGCGCCGACCCGTCCGGCGCCGACGCAACCGGCGCCGACCCGTCCGGCGCCGACGCAACCGGCGCCGACCCGTCCGGCGCCGACGCGACCACTCCACCGTCAGACCTGCCGACGTTGTCCGCCGGCGATCTGGACGCCGTACGGAAGTGGCTGCGCGACAACGGGATCGGAGACGACGTCACCGACGTTCGGCCGTTGGCCGGCGGCACCCAGAACATCGTGGTGGAGCTGCACGTCGACGGCCGACCTCTGGTGTTGCGGCGGCCGCCGCTGCACCCGCGGCCCACCAGTGACAAGACGATGCTGCGGGAGATCGCCGCGCTGCAGACGTTGGCCCCCACCACGGTGCCGCACCCGCGGTTCGTCGCCGCGTGCAGTGACCTCGACGTCCTCGGCGTGGTGTTCTACCTGATGGAACGTGTCGACGGCGTCAATCCGGGAACCGAGATCAGCCAGGCCTACGTCGACGACGCGAGCATGCGGTACGACGTGGGCCTGGCGTACGCGGCCGCCCTGGCTCGGCTGGGCACCGTGGCATGGCAGGACGGCCCGCTGGCCGGGCTGCGTCGCCCCGGAAGTTTCCTCGACCGCCAGGTACCCCAATTCCTGGGTCTGCTCGAGAGTTACCGCCACGACCGCTACGACCCGGCCGAGCTGCCCGAGGTGGCACGGCTCGCCACGTGGTTGCGCGACCACCGGCCCGAGGACGGCCCGCCGGGCATCATGCACGGCGATGCGCACCTGAACAACGTGATGCTGCGCCGGGACCGGCCGGAGCTGGCGGCCTTCGTCGACTGGGAGATGTGCACGGTCGGCGACCCCCTGCTGGACCTGGGCTGGATGCTGGTGTGCTGGCCGACGGAACCCAACACCATCGATGCGGGTGCGGCGCTGTCGGCGCTCGGAGGGCTCGCCACGCGCACCGAGTTGCTCGACGCCTACGTCGCTGCGGGCGGGCGGCGCACCGAGCACCTGGCGTGGTACGTCGCGCTGGCGTGCTTCAAGCTCGGCGTCGTCCTGGAGGGCACGTGGTCGCGGTACCTGGCGGGCAAGGCCACCCGTGACGCCGGGGAGCGGCTGCACGATTCGGCCGCCACGCTGCTGGGCTTGGGTGCGCGGGTGGCCCGCGGCCTCGACGTCTTCGGCTGACGTCTTCGGCTGACGTCTTCGGCTGACGTCTTCGGCTGACGTGTTCGGCTGAGCCGCGCCGAAAGGGGTTGCACGATGGCCGCCTGGGCGCTTAGCATCGCCGACGTGCCGAAGCGACTCGTAGTAGCCACCCGCAGCGGGGTCTGATCCAGACCGACCCCTCGCTGTGGGTCGAAGCTACTCCGTCGGTCGACCTCCTTCTTTCGAAAGACCGGCACGTGACCACCTCGATCTCCGCGTTCACCGCACCGTCCAGCCCGTCCGCGTTCCCGTTGCCGCGGGGATTGCGCGAGGAAGCCGCGGCCATGCCGCCGGAGGTCTTCCAGGCCACCTACGCGCCGACGGCGGGTCCCTTGAGGCTGGGGCAGTGGCGCTGTACCGACGAACGGCGGCTGGGTCCGCACGCGTCGACGTTTCACGCCACCCTCGCCCACGGCGACACCATCAGCACCACGACCACGACGGCCGGGGGGCCCATCGGCGCGCTCACCGCGATCCTGTACGACCACGGCATGGGCGTCGAGCTGCGCGAGTTCCACCAGGTGCGGTCCGGCGCGGCCACCGCCACGTTCGTGTGGGGCAGCGACGGCAGCAGCGCGAAGTGGGCGATGGCGGTCGACGACGACCAGACCACGTCGGCGCTGCGGGCGATGATCGCCTGCGCCAACCGGCTCTACGCCTGAGCCAGGGGGCGCAGTGCCGCGGTGGCCGCGACGCTGATCAGGGCGGTCACCACCAGGTACCCGCACGCCAGCCACGGGGTGCCGCCCGCCGCGGCGATCAGGGCGACGAGGATCATCGGCGTCAGGCCCGAGGCGTACACGCCCGAGAGCTGGTACACCGTGGACAGCCCGGTGTAGCGGATGCGGGTGGGGAACAGCGAGGCGTACAGCGTGCCCTGGGCGCCGTAGAACCAGGCGTGCACCACACCGAACACGACGATCATGCCGACGGCGTACCACGTCAGCTCACCGGTGCCGAACAGTGCGAAGACCGGGAACACCAGGGCCGCGTAGGCCGCGATTCCGGTGGCGTACACGCGTTTCGGGCCGAACCGGTCGGCCAGCAGTCCCGACACCGGCAGCAGCACGGCCATCAGCAGCGCGGCCACGGTCACCACCGCCAGCACCGGCACCTTGGCCAGGTGCAGCGTGCCCGTGGCGTAGGAGATGGCGAACACGCCCCAGGTGTTGAACGCCGCGCCCTCGCCCCAGCGTGACAGCATGCCGAGCACGGTCGCGCGCAGCGCCGGCGGGGTGAACACTTCGCGCACCGGCGCACCGGAGGTCTCACCCGCGGCCCGGGCGCGCTCGAATTCCGGTGTCTCCGTTGCCTTCAGCCGTACCACGACCCCGACGACCACCAGGGCGATGCTCGCCAGGAACGCGATGCGCCAGCCGTAGGTCAGAAACGCCTCGTCGGACATGGTGACCTGCAACAGGGCGAAGACGCCGGTGCCCAGCGCCAGTCCGAGCGCGAGCCCGATCTGCGGGATGCTGCCGAACAGGCCGCGTCGGCGGGCCGGGCCGTGTTCGACCGCCAGCAGCACGGCACCGGCCCATTCCCCGCCCAGTGCGAAGCCCTGCACCATGCGCAGCAGCAGGAGCAGCAGCGGTGCGGCGACGCCGAGCTGCGCCGCGGTGGGCAGCACACCCATGAGCGCCGTGGCCCCGCCCATCAGCAGCATCGTCAGCGCCAGCGTGCGCTTGCGTCCGATGCGGTCACCGACGTGTCCGAAGACGACACCGCCGATGGGGCGCACCACGAAACCCACCGCGAACGTGGCGAAGGCCAGCAGCGTGCCGACCAGTGAACTCGCATCGGGGAAGAACGTCCGGCCGAACACCAGGCTGGCGGCCGTCGCGTAGAGGAAGAAGTCGTACCACTCGATGGTGGTGCCGACGAGGCTGGCCAGGAGTGCGGTACGCACCCGGGCCCCCGGCACGGTCGTGCCGGGGGCGGGCGCTGAGGCGGTGGTGGTCACGTCGGTCCAGTCAGCCCGACGTGGCCCCGGGTGACCAGGGTTGCGCGCGCGGTGAGTCGAACCCGCGGCGCGGCGGAGGTCAGCGCAGCGGGCGCAGCACGATCGGCATGCCGTCGACGGGCACGGGCATGCCGCCGTAGTCGTAGCGCGGGGTGTAGCCGGGGTGCACCAGCTCCAGCCGGTAACGCCGCAGCAGGCGGTGCATGACGGTCTTGATCTCGAGCTGGCCGAACACCATGCCGATGCACTTGTGGGCGCCGCCGCCGAACGGCGCGAAGGCGTAGCGGTGCTTCTTGTGTTCGTTGCGGGGCTCGGTGAAGCGTTCCGGGTCGAAGCGCTCCGGCTCGGTCCACAGCTCCTCGAGGCGGTGGTTGATCGACGGCCACGTCATGACGTTGGTGCCCGCGGGCAGGTAGTAGCCCAGCAGTTCGGTGTCGCGGACGGTCTGGCGGAAGTTGAACGGCAGCGGCGTCACCATGCGCAGCGACTCGTTGATCACCAGGTCGTAGGTCTCGAGCTTGTCGAGCGACTCGATGTCCAGCGGGCCGTCGCCGATGCGCGCCGATTCGTCGCGGCAGCGGTCCTGCCACTCGGGGTTGGCCGCCAGCTGGTAGGCCATGGTGGTCAGCGTCGACGTCGACGTGTCGTGCGCGGCCATCATCAGGAAGATCATGTGGCTGACGATGTCGTCGTCGGTGAAGCGTTGGCCGTCTTCGTCTTCGGCGTGACACAGCACGCTGAACATGTCGGTGTCGTGCGACGCGCGCTTGGCGGCGATGCGCTCGTTGAAGTAGTTCTCCAGCGTCTCGCGCGCCTTGACGCCGCGCCACCAGCCCAGCGGCGGCACCGGCTTGCGGACGATGGCGTTGCCGGCGCGCGTCGTGGTGGTGAAGGCCTTGTTGACCGTGGTGACCAGTTCCTTGTCGGTGCCCGGCTCGTGGCCCATGAAGACCACCGACGCGATGTCGAGGGTCAGTTCCTTGACCGCGGGGTAGAACAGGAAGCGGCTGTCGTTGGCCACCCAGTCGTTGGCGAGTACCTGGCTGGCCACCGAGTCGATGTGCTCCACGTAGCCGGTGAGCCGGGTCCTGGTGAACGCCTCCTGCATGATGCGGCGGTGGAACATGTGGTCGTCGAAGTCGCGCAGCATGAGCCCGCCCTCGAAGAACGGCCCGATCACCGGGTCCCACGCGCGCTGCGAGAAGTCCTTGTTGCGGTTGGAGAAGACGGCCTGGGTGGCGTCGGGGCCCAGGGCCAGCACGGCCGGCAGTACGGGGGAGTAGACGTAGTGCAGCGGGCCGTACTTGCGGTAGGTGTGCAGCACGAAGTCCGGGCCGCCGCGGAACATCTCGATCATGTGCCCCAGGACGGGCAGGCCACCGTCGCCGTGGATGGTCTTCAGGCCGCTGCCGGCGGGAGCCTCGGCATAGGGCTTCTGCTCCCACTGCCGGTCCAGCAAACGCTTCTCGACGGCACCCAGGCCCGGGATGGTGACGGGCGTCGGGGTCAGCCGGCGCTTCGCCTGATCGAGCAGGTACTTGGGGGTGCTGATGGTCGCCATGCTTCTCCTGGGCCGAGTCGTGTGGTCGATATCACTCTCGCACCATCCTGGCCGCCACACTTGACGCATGTCAAGTTTGAACCTGGCGTGCCGCGGTGCGAAGGTTGATAGCCATGACCGCCGAATCCATCACCGGTGAGGTGACCCCACGCCGCAGTCGCGGCGACCGGCAGCGCGAGGCGATCATCGGGGCCGTGCGCGAGTTGCTCGAGAGCACGTCGTTCGCGGACCTGTCGGTCAGCACGATCAGCGAGCGCGCCGGCGTCGCCCGGTCGGGCTTCTACTTCTACTTCGACTCCAAGTACGCGGTGCTGGCGGTCATCGTCGCCGACGCCATGGAACAACTCGACAAGCTCACGCACTCCTTCGCCCCGCGCGACGCCGACGAGACCCCGGCCGAGTTCGCCAAGCGCATGGTCGGCAGCGCGGCCGCGGTGTTCGCGAGCAACGACCCGATCATGCAGGCCTGCACGCTGGCGCAGAGCAGCGATGCGCAGATCCGCGAGATCATGAACGACTTCGAGGACACGGTGATCGACAAGATCGTGGGCCTGGTGCGCCAGGACACCGGGGCGCGGCCCATCACCGACGACCTGCCCGCGCTGGTGCGCACCCTGACGTCGTGCACGGCGATGACGCTGTCGCACGACTCCGGCTTCGTCGGGCGCAACACCGACCCGGGGCGCGCCGTCGACGTCGTGGAACGACTGTGGCTCAACGCGCTGTGGGGCGGGCAGGAAACCCGGTGACGCGGACCGACGACCGGCGCTTCGCCGGCAAGCGCTGTCTGCTGACGGGTGCGGCCAGCGGCATCGGGCGGGCCACCGCGCTCGCGCTGGCAGCGCAAGGCGCTCACCTCTACCTCACCGACCGCAACGCCGACGGTCTCGCCCAGACGGTCGCCGACGCCCGCGCCCTGGGCGCCACGGTCGGCGCGCACCGGGCCTTCGACGTCACCGACTACGACGCGGTGGCGGCCTTCGCCGCCGACGTCCACCGCGAGATCGGCGGCGCCGCACCGGCGGTGGACGTCGTGATGAACATCGCCGGCGTCTCGGCGTGGGGCACGGTGTCCACGCTCGAGCATCGGCAGTGGCGGTCGATGGTCGAGGTCAATCTGATGGGCCCCATCCACGTCATCGAGTGCTTCGTACCCGCCATGGTCGCGGCCCGCCGCGGCGGGCACCTGGTCAACGTGTCGTCGGCTGCCGGGCTGGTCGCGTTGCCGTGGCACGCCGCCTACAGTGCCAGCAAGTACGGCCTGCGCGGTGCCAGCGAGGTGTTGCGCTTCGACCTGGCCCGGCACCGCATCGGGGTCTCGCTGGTGGTACCGGGAGCCGTCAAGACGCCACTGGTGCAGACCGTCGAGATCGCCGGGGTCGACCGCGAGCATCCCCAGGTGGCCAAGTGGGTGGATCGCTTCGGTGGGCACGCCGTGTCGCCCGAGCACGTGGCCGACCGCATCCTGACGGGCGTGGCGCGCAACCGGTTCCTCGTCTACACCTCGCCCGACATCCGGGCGCTGTATGCGTTCAAGCGCTTCGCGTGGTGGCCCTACAGCGTCGCGATGCGGGGGGTCAACGTGGTGTTCACCCGGGCGCTGCGGCCCCGCACCCCGACGTAGCGGCGCGGCGCCCCGCTCAGCGGCTGCCCCAGTCCCACGGCGGCGCCGTCAGCGGCGTCTGGTCCGCGATGCGGGTCTCGCCCCAGTCCTTGATCAACTCGATCTCGGTGGATCCGCCCGCGGCCAAGTGGCCGCGCAGGGCGTGCGAGTGCGTCACCACCAGCACCTGGGTGTGCCGGGCCGCCGCGACGATCATGGCCGCCAGCGGGGCGATCAGGTCGGGGTGCAGTGAGGTCTCCGGCTCGTTGAGCACCATCAGCGACGGCGGGGACGGGCTGTACAGCGCCGCCGCCCACAGCAGGAAGCGCAGCGTGCCGTCGGACAGCTCGGCCGTGCGCAGCGGGCGCAGCATGCCCTGCTGGTGGAGCTGCAGTTCGAACAGGCCGTCGTTCTCCACGACCGACACCGTGGCACCGTCGAAGGCGTCGGCCACCGCGTGAGCGAGGTCGGGCAGGCCCGCCTCGACGATGGTCTGCACGGCCGCCGCCAGGTCGGCGCCGTCGTCGGCCAGCACCGGGGTGCGGGTCCCCACCCTCGGCTGCCGTGCGGGCGCCGCGGCGTCGACGCGGAAGCCGTCGTAGAACCGCCACTGCCGCAGGCGATCCCGGACGGCCGCCAGCTCGGGCAGGCTGCCGAACTCGGCGAGGACGCTGCGGTGCAGGGGCAGCGCCTTGGTGAGTTCGTCGAAGCCGCGCCCGGATTCCGACGCGACGCCCGCATACGCCGATCCGCGCGAGACCAGCGTGGCGCTGGGCCGCAACCGGTCGCCGGCGAACACCGCCTCGCGCTTGATCTGCGGGTCGCGGGTGAACATCGACCGCGGCCCGGCGTGTTGGGGCAGGCCGAGGTCGATGAGGTAGCCGAGATCGTCGGCGGCGTAACCCAACTCGAGTGACACCGAGCGCGTCCTGGTGGTGCCCTCGGCGCGTCCGGTACGCCGGGCGCCGCCGAGGGACTCGGGGCCCGCCCACAGCACCGACTCCAGGCCGCCCTCGCGGGCCAGCGAGCCGACGACCTCGTTGCGCGCGCAGTCGGCGAGCAACCGTAGCGAGCGGTACACCGACGACTTGCCGGTGCCGTTGGCTCCGGTGACCACGGTCAGCCCGGACAGTGGCAGCACCAGCTCGCGCAGCGAGCGGTACCCCCTGACGGCGACGGTCTGCAGCATGGTCGAGAACCTAGTTCGTGGGTCCGACGGGCTCGGGCGTCGTGCCCCCGGCTGGCATGGCCAGTTCCAGCCGCACCCCCAGCAGCCGGACCGGACGGTCCAGGTCGAACTGGTCGAACACGGCCAGCGCGGTGGCCACCACCGGGTCTTCGGCCGTTGTGGGTACCGCCAGCTTGCGGATCTTGGTCCTGGTGAAGAACGTCGCCGTGCGCACCGTCACCGCGACGCGCGTGACCACGCGGCCCGCGGCGACCACCTCGGCGAGCGTTCGCACGGCCAGGTCCCGGACGGCGGCGGCCATCTCGGTGCGGTCGGTCAGGTCGGTGGGGAACGTCACCACGTGGCTGCGCGAGCGCGGCACCCACGGCTGGGCGCTCACGGTCTCGTCGCCACCGCCCTTGGCCAGCAACAGGATCGACAGGCCCGTCGCCGGGCCGAACGCCGCGGTGAGCACCTGGGCGTCGGTGGCGGCCAGGTCGGCGACCGTCGTGATGCCCATGGCGGCCAGCCGCCTGGCGGTCTTGGGGCCGACGCCCCACAGCGCGTCGACGGGCCGGTCACCCATGGTGGGCATCCAGGTCGCGTCGTCGAGCAGGTACACGCCGGCGGGTTTCGCGAACCCGGTGGCGACCTTGGCGCGCTGCTTGTTGTCGCTGATGCCCACCGAGCACGACAGGCCGGTCTCGGCGGCGACGGCCGCACGGATGCGCTCGGCCACCTCGAACGGGTCGACGGGGCCGTCCTCGGGACCGGACCCGCCGGCCACCCCGACGTAGGCCTCGTCCCAACCCCACACCTCGACGGGATGTCCCAGATCGCGCAGCAGCCCCATCACCTCCGCCGAGGCCTCGTCGTAGGCGGCGGTGTCGGAGGGCAGGAAGGTGGCGTCCGGGCACGTGCGGGCGGCGGCGCGCAGCGGCATGCCGGCGTGCACGCCGACCGCCCTGGCCTCGTAGGAGGCGCACGTGACCACCTTGCGCGGTTCGGTCGGATCGCCGTTGCCGCCGACGATGACCGGTAGCCCCACCAGCTCCGGGTGCCTGCGCAGTTCGACCGAGGCCAGGAACTGGTCCAGGTCGACGTGCAGCACCCAGTTCGTCACGTTCCGCAGAGCTTTCGCGCCACCTCGTCCCACGCGACCGCCAGTTCGTCGAGGCTGCGGCCCAGGTCGTCGACCTGATGGGTGACGTAGTCGGCGTCGAGCAGGGCCAGCAGGGCGTCGGCCTGCAGGTCCAGGTCGCCCCTGGTGCCTGCCTCGTCCAGCAGCATGCGCACGTGGGTGCGGTGCAGGTTCGCGGGGGCGTTGAACCGGGTGGCGGTGTCGCGCAAGGCGTCGGACAGCAGGGCGCGGTGATCCCAGACGAACGTCAGACGGGTGCTGCCGTAGGCGAGCAGCCGCTCCAGGGGCGGGGCGCCGGGACCCAGCGGGGGCTGGCCGAACATGAAGGCCTGCTGCTGGGCGGTCTCGTCCTCGTCGAGCAGCACGATCATCAGGCCGGACCGGCTGCCGAAGCGGCGGAACAGCGTGCCCTTGCCCACGCCGGCCTCGTTGGCGACGTCGTCCATGGTCACGGCGTCGGCGCCGCGTTCGGCGATGAGCCGGCGCGCCGCGTCCAGGAGGAGCGCGCGGTTGCGGGCGGCGTCCCCGCGCTCGGCGGGCGCGGCGTCGGTGACCGAGAGGCCGGTCACGGGTTGGTCGGGGGCGCCCACCGTCGCACTCTAACGCAGCGGTTGCACTCACCCGGAATGAATCGGACCGTGGTCCGGTTAAACTGTGCGAGCATGTCAGCCGATCGGGCCGCAGACGAGGAAGGACCAAGGATGTCAGACGTCAACGTGTTGGTACTGGTGGGAAGCCTCCGCAAGGAGTCGGTCAACCGGCAGCTGGCCCAGGTGGCCGCCGAGGTGGCACCCGAGGGAGTCACGCTGGTGCCGTTCGATCGGCTCGGCGAGCTGCCGTTCTACGACGAGGACGTCGACGGTGACGACGTCCCCGAGACCGTCCGGGCGCTGCGGGCCGCGGCCGCGGATGCCGACGCCGCCCTGGTGGTCACGCCCGAGTACAACGGGAGCATCCCCGGTGTGCTCAAGAACGCCATCGACTGGTTGTCGCGGCCGTACGGCGACAGCGCGCTGAAGGACAAGCCGGTGGCCGTCGTCGGTGCCGCGCTCGGCCAGTACGGCGGGGTGTGGGCGCACGACGAGACGCGCAAGTCCTTCGGCATCGCCGGCCCCCGGGTGATCGAGGACCTGAAGCTGTCGGTGCCGTCGGCGACGTTCGACGGCAAGCACCCCCGCGAGAATGCCGAGGTCGTCGATCGACTTCGCGACATCGTCGAGAAGTTGGCCGCCGAAGCGGCCTGACCGCACGTCCAGCCGCCGCCGTGCCCCTTCGGGGGGACGGCGGCGGCTTTGCCGTGTGCCCGTTTCCGGCGGGGCCTGGCGGCCGTCGGCCCGCGGTCGTGTCGGTGCCCGGTGATAGACCTGGTATACGGCGGTGCGGTCGCTCGGAAACCCGGGCCGACACGCCGTCGGCACGGCGACACACCGCAGTTACCAGGAAAAATTCCAAACATGTGATTACGGGCATCTTGTGTGTGCTCTACTAACGGGGCACAACATCTAGTGGCCCATCGACCAACGTCGAGGGATACTCGAGGGAAGCGCTCGCTCGCGCAGGACGTTGTAGGAATGGCGTCGGCACGAGCAGCGGAGCGTGTCGGCCACGGGGCCGGCCCACCAGGTGGAGTGCATGTCGTGAGTGGTCGTCGAACAACGTACGAGATTTCGCTGAGGGAGCCTGACATGACCGTGACCGTCTACACCAAGCCCGCTTGCGTCCAGTGCAACGCCACCTACAAGGCGCTCGACAAGCAGGGCGTGCCCTACGAGGTCGTCGACATCAGCGAGCACCCCGAGGCGCGTGACTACGTGATGGCCCTCGGCTACCTGCAGGCGCCCGTCGTCGTGGCGGGCAGCGAGCACTGGTCGGGCTTCCGTCCCGATCGCATCAAGGCCCTCGGCGGAGCCGTCGCCGCCACCGCCTGATCCTGCTGGGGTGACGGCAGGGAGTCGAGCAGGGAGACGGGCATGGCGAACCTCGTGTACTTCTCCAGCGTGTCGGAGAACACGCACCGATTCGTGGAGAAGCTCGGGCTGCCCGCCATCCGCATCCCCGTCCACGGGCGCATCGACGACCCCGCCGTCATCCACGAGCCCTACGTCCTGGTGCTGCCCACCTACGGCGGTGGGCACGCCAACGGACCCGATCCAGAGGCCGGGGGATACGTCCCCAAGCAGGTGATCGCCTTTCTCAACAACGAGCACAACCGGTCGTTGATCCGCGGCGTCATCGCCGCGGGCAACACCAACTTCGGGGCCGAGTTCGGCTATGCGGGCAACGTGGTGTCACGCAAGTGCGGTGTGCCCTTCTTGTACAGATTCGAATTGATGGGGACAACGGACGACGTCTTCGCCGTCCGCGCCGGCCTCGAGGACTTTTGGAAGGAACAGACGTGTCTCCAACCGTGACCGCCGTAGAGCCGGAGAGCGCCGTGCACGCGCTGCCGGGCGAGACGGACTACCACGCGCTCAACGCGATGCTGAACCTGTACGACAAGGACGGTCGGATCCAGTTCGACAAGGACCGCGAGGCGGCCAATCAGTACTTCCTGCAGCACGTCAACCAGAACACGGTCTTCTTCCACAGTCAGGACGAGAAGCTCGACTACCTGATCGAGAAGCAGTACTACGAGCGCGAGGTGCTCGACCAGTACTCGCGCAACTTCGTCAAGTCCCTGCTGGATCGCGCGTACGCCAAGAAGTTCCGGTTTCCCACGTTCCTCGGCGCGTTCAAGTACTACACCTCCTACACCCTCAAGACGTTCGACGGTAAGCGCTACCTGGAGCGCTTCGAGGACCGCGTCGTGATGGTGTCGCTGACCTTGGCCGCGGGGGACACCACGCTGGCCGAGAAGCTCGTCGACGAGATCATCGACGGCCGCTTCCAGCCGGCGACGCCCACCTTCCTCAACTCCGGCAAGAAGCAGCGCGGCGAGCCCGTCAGCTGCTTCCTGCTGCGCATCGAGGACAACATGGAGTCCATCGGCCGCTCCATCAACTCGGCGCTGCAGCTGTCCAAGCGCGGCGGCGGGGTGGCGTTGCTGCTCACCAACATCCGCGAGCACGGCGCGCCCATCAAGAACATCGAGAACCAGAGTTCCGGCGTCATCCCCATCATGAAGCTGCTGGAGGACTCGTTCTCCTACGCCAACCAGCTCGGTGCCCGGCAGGGCGCCGGTGCGGTGTACCTGCACGCCCACCATCCCGACATCTACCGGTTCCTCGACACCAAGCGCGAGAACGCCGACGAGAAGATCCGGATCAAGACCTTGAGCCTGGGCGTGGTCATCCCGGACATCACGTTCGAGCTGGCCAAGAAGAACGAGGACATGTACCTGTTCTCGCCGTACGACGTCGAGCGCGTCTACGGCGTCCCGTTCGCCGACGTCTCGGTCACCGAGAAGTACTACGAGATGGTCGACGACGCGCGGATCCGCAAGACGAAGATCAAGGCCCGCGAGTTCTTCCAGACGCTGGCCGAGCTGCAGTTCGAGTCGGGCTACCCGTACATCATGTACGAGGACACGGTGAACCGGGCCAATCCCATCGCCGGCAAGATCACCCACTCCAACCTGTGCTCGGAGATCCTGCAGGTCTCCACGCCGTCGGAGTTCAACGACGATCTGTCGTATGCCAAGGTGGGCAAGGACATCTCGTGCAACCTGGGCTCGTTGAACATCGCGAAGACCATGGACTCGCCGGACTTCGCGCAGACCATCGAGGTGGCCATCCGAGCGTTGACGGCGGTCAGCGATCAGACGCGGATCACGTCGGTGCCGTCCATCGAGCACGGCAACGACCAGTCGCACGCCATCGGCCTCGGCCAGATGAACCTGCACGGCTACCTGGCGCGCGAGCGGATCTTCTACGGCTCGCACGAGGGCGTCGACTTCACGAACATCTACTTCTACACCGTGCTCTATCACGCGCTGCGGGCGTCGAATCGCATTGCGATCGAACGCGGTACGAGCTTCGGCGGGTTCGAGAAGTCGAAGTACGCCTCGGGTGAGTTCTTCGACAAGTACACCGATCAGGTGTGGGAGCCCGAGACGGACAAGGTGCGGCAGCTGTTCGCCGACGCCGACATCCGCATCCCCACCCAGGACGACTGGAAGCGGTTGAAGGAGTCGGTGCGGCAGCACGGCATCTACAACCAGAACCTGCAGGCGGTGCCGCCGACGGGCTCGATCAGCTACATCAACCACTCGACGTCGTCGATCCACCCGGTGGCCAGCAAGATCGAGATCCGCAAGGAAGGCAAGATCGGCCGCGTCTACTACCCGGCGCCGTACCTCACCAACGACAACCTGGAGTACTACCAGGATGCGTACGAGATCGGCTATGAGAAGATCATCGACACGTACGCCGCGGCGACGCAGCACGTCGATCAAGGCCTGTCGCTGACGCTGTTCTTCAAGGACACCGCGACCACGCGCGACGTGAACAAGGCGCAGATCTACGCCTGGCGCAAGGGCATCAAGACGCTGTACTACATCCGCCTCCGCCAGATGGCGCTGGAAGGCACCGAGGTCGAGGGCTGCGTGTCCTGCATGCTGTGACGCCGGTCGAGACGACGGAAGGTGACGGATTCGCCCGAGAATCCGTCACCTTCCGTCGTTTGGCGGTCACCGTACGGAGCGCGGTGTAGCCCGACGACAGCTGGGAGCCGTGGTCGCCCGACGAGGTGGCGGGGCGCCACCTCGTCGTCGAGCAGGAACAGCCACGGCCGCGACGGGCTGCGGTCCGGGACGGTCAGGTCGTCGAACACCACGTGCGGCGGCGCCGGCAGGTTTCCCGTGCGGGTCACCACGCCCAGCACGACGGGGCCGCTCAGCCGTCGCGCTGCTCGGCGTGCAGCGCCTTGACGCGGCGCTGTTCGGCGAGCACCGCCTGATAGCTCTCGCGCTCGGCCACCAACCAGTCGGGCTTGTCGGCGAGCAGTGCCGCGATCTGCTCGGTGGTCAGCGCCTCGGTCACGCCGCCACGCGCCAGACCCGCGATGGAGACGCCGAGCTTTGCCGCCACCAGGTTCTTCGGATGCGGCCCGTGCTGGCGCAGCTCGACCAACCACGGCGGCGGGTCCGCCTGCAGCGCAGCCAGTTCGGCCCGGGTGATCGCGTTCTCCTGGAACTCGGGCGGCGTCGCGGGCAGGTAGACGTCCAGCTTCTTGGCCGCGGTCGCGGGTTTCATGGACTGTGCGTTCGGCCTGCTCATGGGCAGAGTTTATCGGGGGCGCGCACCGGTAACCTGAAGCGGTGGCTCCGACCTCGCTGCCCGCGCTCACCCTCGGCTACGTGCCCGGGGCGACGCCGGCGAAGTGGGCCCGGGTCTGGACGCAGCGCCATCCCGACGCCCCGCTGCAGCTGCGCGCCGTCGACGCCGCGGAGGCCGCCGAGCTGGTGCGCTCCGGCGGCGTCGACGTCGCGCTGCTGCGGCTGCCCACGGACACCACCGGGCTGGCGGTCATCCCGCTCTACGAGGAGACCACCGTCGCCGTCGTCCCCGTCGACCACGTCCTGACCGCCGTCGACCAGATCGCCGCCGCCGACCTCGACGGCGAGCCGGTCCTGGTGCCGCTCGACGACACCGTGCCCTGGGCGGACCGGTCGGGGGAGACGATCGATCATCGGCCCGAGACCACCGGTGCGGCAATCGAACTCGTCGCCGCCGGGATGGGTGTCCTCGTCGTGGCGCAGTCGCTGGCGCGGCTGCACCATCGCAGGGATCTCACCTACCGTCCCATCACCGACGCACCCACGTGTCCGGTGGCGCTCGCGGTCCCGGAAGGGCCGCAGTCCGCCCTCGTCGAGGAGTTCATCGGCGTCGTCCGGGGACGCAAGCCCGGCTCGTCGCGCGGGCAGGCCGACACGACGCCGAAGCGCACCGCGCGCGAGAAGACCTTGGCCAAACAGGCGGCGCGCGCCGCGGCGGGCAAGGTCGCCCGGACGCCCGTCAAGCGCGGCAGGCGGGGCGCGTCCGGCAAATAATCGGTGGAGTCCGGCGAGCCAACGACTCATCCTCGGACAGTATGACCGTTCGCCTGTTCCCCTCTCCGATCGACTTCGCGCCGGTCGCGCACTGGGTCTACCGCAGGGACCCGGTGACGTTCACCCTCGAACTGACGACGCTGCACACCGCGCACTGGCCCGCCGACCGCGTGCTCGCCTCGGTGCGTCGCGACGGTGCGTTGGGGGCCGCCGTGCAGGGCGCCGACGGCTGCCTGCTGGTCAGCGGATTGCCGACGGGTCTGGCCGCCACCCTGTTCGCCGAAGCCGCCGACGCGCTGCGCGGCGTCCCGAGCGTCCGCGGAACTCGTGGCGCGGCAGACGAATTCGCGAACTCCTGGGCGGCCGAGACCGGTGGTCGCCCCGAGCAGACCCGCGCGGACGTGCTGTATCGCCTCGACGAGCTGGTGCCGCCCAGCGGCGTGCCGGGTGCGCCGCGGGCGATCACGGCGTCGGACACCGAGCTGGTGGTCGACTGGCTCGACGGGTTCTTCGCCGAGTCGCAGCGCGAGGCGTCCGATCGCCTGCAGCGGGCCCGCTTCCTGCAGGGCGCGCTGGACGACGGAAGCCGCATCGTGCTGTGGGAGGTGGACGGCACCCCGGTGAGCATGGCGCGGGTGCACCCGCCCGCGGCGGCGATGACGCGCATCGGGCCGGTGTTCACGCCCGTGGAGCAACGTGGCCACGGGTTCGCGGCGGCGGCCACCGCGGCGGCAGCGACATTGGCGCGTCGGCTCGGCGCCCGCGACGTCGTGTTGTTCGCCGACGTCGCGAACCCGGTGTCCAACCGCGTGTACCGGCGCATCGGCTTTCGCCCCGTCACCGAGATGGTGGGATACGCGCTGCGCCTGCCCGCGTCAGGCTGACGCGAGATTCGCGTCGAGTTCTGCACGAGGGTCGTGGGTGTGACGTGGTCGACGACCCTGGTGCAGAACTCGCGCACATCTCGCCGAGTTCTGCACGAGGGTCGTGCGCCGCCACCAGCGCGACACCCATCCACGCCCCGCCGCGCCCCCAGACGCCCCGCCGCGCCCCACGTTGTCGCTCGTCGTCGCTACGAGGTGGGCATGGCCACGAGTGCCCTGGCAGAGCCACGCGCCAGCCGCGGCGCGCGCCCCAAGTCAGCTCGCGCTACTTCGTGACGTGCTGCGGGCCCTGGGCCTTCGTGTAGAGCACCTTGAGCATCCGGTCGCGGAACGCGGCGTTGTCGATGAGCTTGATGCCCGCGCCGGCCAGCTTCGGGTTGCCGATCAACTTGTGCATGTAGCGGCCGCGGCGGTACTCCCGGCCCCACGCCGCCTCCATCCGCTGCGCGTAGTTCGTGAAGTCGTCCGGCCCGCCGTTCTGCAGCGCGGCGATCGCGCACTCGCCGGCGGCGAGGCCCGACTCCAGCGCCTTGGAGATGCCCGCACCCGACGCCGGCTTGCCCGCACCCAGCGAATCGCCCGTGAACAGCACGCCGGGACGGAACGGCGGCCACGCGGTGAAGCCCATGGGCAGCCGCCAGGCGCGCACGCTCTTGTTCTTCTTCAGCTCCTCGATGGGCGGCAGCTCCCAGTCGCGCGGCAGCGTCTTGAGGAAGTCGCCGAGGAACTGCGTGGCGTTGATGGCCTGCCAGTTCTTGTAGCTGTTGACGTAGCCCAGGCCGATGTTGAACACGCCATTGCCCATGGGGAACACCCAGCCGTAGCCGGGCAGCTGGTCGCCGTTGAACAGCAGCTTGAGGTAGATGTCGAGCGAGTCGGAGTCCGCGCGGTTGGCGTGCATCTCCGAGCGGATCGCGATGGCGGAGTAGCCGTTGTACTCCGAGTCGATCTTGAGGGCCCGCTTGATGGGGGAGTAGGCGCCGTCGGCGGCGATCACCGCGTCGCCGAGCACCTTCTCGCCGCTCTTGAGGACGACGCCGACGACGCGGCCGGTGGCGTCCAGTTCGGGGCCCGCGACCTCGGCGCCCTGGCGCACCTCGGCACCCGCGGACTCGGCGTGCTTGAGCAGCAGCGTGTCCAGGTGCTCGCGGCTGACGGTGTGGCCGTGGTCGGGCATGCCGGGGCGACGGGGGAACGACAGCTCCCACGCGCTGGGGCTGTAGACCGTGACGCGGTTGACCCGGTGGAAGGTCGCGACCTCGTCGGCCAGCCCCATCTTCTGCAGGTAGCTGACGGCGCGGGCGGTCAGGCCGTCGCCACACGGCTTGGCCCGGGGGAACTGGGCCTTGTCCAGAACGATCACCTTGGCGCCGGTCTGTGCGGCCTGCCACGCCGCCGCCGAACCCGAGGGCCCGCCTCCGGAGATGACCAGGTCGTATCGCTGCGTCATTCGTCTCGTCTCACTTGCTGGTCGGATTATCGTCGGCGATGGTACCCGTGGCGGGCCTGCGCTGTCCGGTCCGGGCAGGTCAGGCGGTACCAGCGGGTACAGTCAACCCGTGCGCCGACCGTCGATCACCCGCCCGGGCCCCCAGCCCGGGGCGAAGGTGGATGCGCGCAGCGAACGGTGGCGCGAGCATCGCAAGAAGGTTCGGGCCGAGATCGTCGACGCGGCCTTCCGCGCCATCGACCGCCTGGGCCCCGAGGTCAGCCTGCGTGAGATCGCCGAGGAGGCGGGGACCGCCAAGCCGAAGATCTACCGGCACTTCACCGACAAGTCGGACCTCTTCCAGGCGATCGGCGAGCGGCTGCGCGACATGCTGTGGGACGCGATCTACCCCCACGTCGACATCGCGAAGGACCCGGCGCGCGAGGTGATCCGGCGCAGCGTCGAGCAGTACGTGCTGCTGGTGGACGCCCATCCCAACGTCTGCCGCTTCCTGATCCAGGGCCGGTTCGCCGAGCAGAGCGAGTCCACCATGCGCGCGCTCAACGAGGGCCGCGCGGTGACCTTGGCCATGGCCAGCATGTTCAACAACGAGTTGCGCGAGATGGAACTCGACGCCGCCGCGATCGAGCTGGCCGCGTACACCACGTACGGTTCCGCGGCCGCGGCCACGGACTGGTGGCTGGGCCCGACGGTCGACAGCCCGCGGCGGTTGCCGCGGGAGGCGTTCGTGGGCTACATGACCACGATCATGCTCGGCGCCATCAACGGCACGTGTGAGCTGCTGGGCATCAGGATCGACGCCGAGCTGCCGGTACACGAGGGCGTCCGCCGCCGCGAATCCGTGGCCTGACGTCGCCGGACTCGGGCCTTTCGGCGGTACCCGGTACCGGCGTTCCCCAGTATGGTCGGTGCATGACCGACCCCGCCCCCGTCGCCACGCGGACCCTGATCATCGGCAGTGGGTTCTCCGGCCTGGGCATGGGCATCGCGCTGCAGCAGCAGGGCGTCGACTTCCTCATCCTGGAGAAGGCCGACGAGATCGGCGGCACGTGGCGCGACAACACCTATCCGGGGTGCGCGTGCGACATCCCGTCGCACATGTACTCGTTCTCCTTCGAGCCCAAACCGGACTGGACGCACATGTGGTCCTTCCAGCCGGAGATCCAGGAGTACCTGCTCGGCGTCACCGAGAAGTACGGGCTGCGCGACCACGTGCACTTCGGTGCCCACGTCGACCGCGCGCACTGGAACGACGCCCAGGGGCGCTGGCACGTGCACACCAAGGACGGCCGCGAGTACGTGGCGCAGTTCCTGGTCTCGGCCGCCGGTGGGCTGCACATCCCGCTGGTGCCCGACATCCCCGGCGCCGACGAGTTCACCGGAGTCACCTTCCACTCGGCTCGGTGGGACCACGGCGTCGACCTCGCCGGCAAGCGCGTGGCGGTGATCGGGACCGGGGCCAGCGCCATCCAGATCGTTCCGGAGATCGTCGATCAGGTCGGCGCCCTCCACGTCTACCAGCGCACGCCGGCGTGGGTGATGCCGCGCATCAACAACGCCTTCCCGCAGTGGATGCGTGACGTCTTCACCAACGTGCCCGGCGCCCGGGCGCTGCTGCGGGCGGCGATCTACTGGATTCACGAGGCGGTGGGCTTCGCGATGACCAGGCAGCCCCGGCTGCTCAAGATCGGCGAACTGCTGGGCAGGTGGAACATCCGGCGCAGCGTCTCCGACCGTGAGCTGCGCCGCAAGCTGGTGCCCAGCTACACCGCCGGATGCAAGCGCATCCTGAACTCCGACACCTATTACCGGGGCATCGCACACCCGCACACCACCGTGATCACCGAGCGCATCGAGCGCATGACGCCGACGGGCATCGTCACCGCCGACGGCGTCGAGCGCCCGGTCGACGTGGTGGTGTTCGCCACCGGGTTCCACGTGACCGACTCCTACACCTACGTCGACATCAGGGGCGCGGCCGGCGAGGACCTGGTGGACCGGTGGAACCGGGAGGGCATCCAGGCCCACCGCGGCATCACCGTCGCCGGCATGCCGAACCTGTTCTTCCTGCTGGGGCCCAACACCGCGCTGGGGCACAACTCGGTGGTGTTCATGATCGAGTCGCAGATCCGCTACGTGGCACAGGCCATCGCCGCGGTGGACGAGCGCGGCGCCCACGCGCTTGCGCCCACCCGCGAGGCGCAGGACGCGTTCAACGCCGAGCTGCAGGGCGAGCTGGCGGGCACGGTGTGGAGCACCGGCGGTTGCCGCAGCTGGTATCTCGACTCCCACGGGGTCAACCGCACGCTGTGGAGCGGGATGACGTGGCAGTACTGGCTGTCGACGCGGCGGTTGCGCACCGCGGAATACGAGTTCAGCGGCCGCTGACCGGCGTGTCGGGGAGAACACGCGCGACACAACCCGTTGTGTTGCGCCGAGTTGTCGTCCCCCAGTTGTAGTGTTCAAGGCATCGCATCGTTTCGTCTGAAGTGGGGTTGCTGTGAGTGATGGCGTCAAGCTCATCGATCGTGTGTCGGCCATCAACTGGAACCGGCTGCAGGACGACAAGGACGCCGAGGTGTGGGACCGGCTGACCGGCAACTTCTGGCTGCCCGAGAAGGTGCCGGTGTCCAACGACATCCCGTCGTGGAGCACGTTGACGGCCTCCGAGAAGCAGCTCACCATGCGGGTGTTCACCGGCCTGACGCTGCTCGACACGATCCAGGGCACCGTCGGCGCCGTGAGCCTCATCCCGGACGCGCTGACGCCGCACGAGGAAGCGGTGTACACCAACATCGCGTTCATGGAGTCGGTGCACGCCAAGAGCTACAGCAACATCTTCTCGACGCTGTGCTCCACGGTGGAGATCGACGAGGCGTTCCGCTGGTCGGAGGAGAATCCGAACCTGCAGCGCAAGGCCGAGATCGTGATGCGCTACTACAAGGGCGACGAGCCGCTCAAGCGCAAGGTGGCCTCGACGCTGCTGGAGAGCTTCCTGTTCTACTCCGGCTTCTACCTGCCGATGTACTGGTCGTCGCGCGCCAAGCTCACCAACACCGCCGACATGATCCGCCTGATCATTCGCGACGAGGCCGTGCACGGCTACTACATCGGATACAAGTTCCAGCGTGGCCTGGCCCAGGTCGACGACGCCAAGCGTCAGGAACTCAAGGATTACACCTACGAGTTGCTGTTCGAGCTGTACGACAACGAGGTGGAGTACACCCAGGACCTGTACGACGGCGTCGGCTTGAGCGAGGACGTCAAGAAGTTCCTGCGGTACAACGCGAACAAGGCGCTGATGAACCTCGGGTACGAGGCGCTGTTCCCGAAGGACGAGACCGACGTGAACCCGGCGATCCTGTCCGCGCTGAGCCCCAACGCCGACGAGAATCACGACTTCTTCTCCGGCTCGGGCTCCAGCTACGTCATCGGCAAGGCCGTCAACACCACCGACGAGGACTGGGACTTCTAACCCACCGGCCCCCTCGTCATCGGGCGCGCCGCCGGCAGGCGTGGACCCCGAGGCGATCCAGCCCTGACACGAATTCGGCGGCCGTCCCGACAGGGGCGGCCGCCGAATGGCGTCGAACGCAGACCTAGATGGTCGACGTGTCGATGACGAAGCGGTAGCGCACGTCGCTGGCCAGCACGCGCTCGTAGGCCTCGTTGACGTAGGACGCCTCGATGACCTCGATCTCGGGGGTCACGTCGTGCTCACCGCAGAAGTCCAGCATCTCCTGGGTCTCGGGGATGCCGCCGATCATCGAGCCGGAGATGCTGCGGCGACCGCCGGCGAGCGGGAAGAACGGGACCTCGAGGGGCTTCTCGGGAGCGCCGAGCTCCACCAGCGTGCCGTCGATCTTCAGCAGCGCGAGGTACTGGCCCAGGTCCAGGTTCGCCGACACGGTGTTGAGGATGAGGTCGAACGACCCGGCGAGCTTGGAGAAGGTCTCCGGGTCGCTGGTGGCGTAGTACTCCTTGGCGCCCAGCCGCAGGCCGTCCTCCATCTTCTTGAGCGACTGGCTCAGCACCGTCACCTCGGCGCCGAGAGCGGTGGCGAGCTTGACGCCCATGTGCCCGAGGCCGCCGAGGCCGATGACGGCGACCTTGGAACCGGGGCCGGCGTTCCAGTGCTTCAACGGAGACCACAGCGTGACGCCGGCGCACAGCAACGGCGCGGCCTTGTCGAGGGGGATCGAGTCCGGGATCCGCAGCACGAAGTCCTCGTTGACGACGATCGCCTGGCTGTAGCCACCCTGGGTCATGGTGCCGTCGCGGTCCTTGGCGCCGTAGGTGCCGATCATGCCGGTGCCGGTGCAGTACTGCTCCTTGCCGGCCTTGCAGTTCTCGCAGTTCTGGCACGAGCCGACCATGCAACCCACGCCGACGTGGTCGCCCACCTTGTACTTGCTGACCTCGGAGCCCACCTCGGTGACGACGCCGGCGATCTCGTGGCCGACGACGATCGGGTACTTGGTGGTGCCCCACTCTTCCTTGACGGTGTGGATGTCGCTGTGACAGATACCGGCGAACTTGATGTCGAAGGCGACGTCGTGGGGGCCGACGTCGCGCCGCTCGATGGTGGTCTTGGTCAGCGGCGCGGTGGCCGAGGTGGCGGCGTATGCGGAAACAGTCGTGGTCATGGTCTTCTGCGTGCCCTCTTCGTCTCGTCGTGCAAACATTCTTCGCCCGGAGTGTGGCGAAGTCGATGATTTCGGGGCACGGTCGGGCGCCCCGCCGTGGGGTCCAACGCTGGCGCGCGGGATTTTGTGCCGCGACGTGATGATCATCGCACCGCGGGGGACGCCGTGCAGCGTCGTTCCTCCAGGGGTCTTCACACCGGGCCGTCACACCGGCCGTCACACCGGGCCTTCACACCGGGCCGTCACATGCTGGACACCGGCGTTGCGCGTTGTTAACGACCGTCGGGGCATCGGTTACACCGCGGCAACCACCCGCGGGCCGTCCGCGAGAAAACTGTCGATCGACAGAAACTCGCGAGACGGGAGTCCACGTGACGAGCACAGCCACCACGGCGGGCGCGCGCACGCATGCCCGCGCCCAGCACGGGCGCACGGCCGACGTCATGCGCCACGTGCCCGCGGCGACCAGCCCGACGGCACCGGCCGGTGTCGATCCGCAGCGGCTGACGTGGTCGGAGACCGTCGCGCCGGGCGGATACGTCGAGGCGGTGTTGAGCCGCGGCACGCGCATCCGGCTCACCGACGCCGTCGGAGACGCCTGCGCGCACCTGCTCCTGCACCGGGCCGACGCCCCGCACGAGCGCCTCAACGTCGCTGACACCGTGAAGGTGCCGTGGCAGGCCTACCTGGGGAGCGGCCATCCGCTGCTCAGCGGCTACGGCCGCGTCCTGGCGACCGTGGTCGCCGACACGTCGGGCCGCCACGATGCGCTCGCGGGCACCACGACGCTCGCAGGCAGCGTCGCCCGCTACGGTGCGGGTGCACCGGAGTCCGCCTCGCCCGCGGGCCGTGAGCTGCTGCTGCTCGCCGCGCTCAAACACGGCCTCGGACAACGTGATCTGCCGCCGTCGGTGTCGTTCTTCCAAGGCGTGCGCGTCGACGCCGACGGTGCGCTGCGCTGGCAGGGGTCCAGCGGTCCTGGGACCACCGTCGACCTGCTGCTGCACGTGGACGCCATCGTGCTGCTGGCCAACACCGCCCACCCGCTGGATCCGCGTCCCGAATTCACCTGCGGCCCCCTGCTGGTGCACGCCTGGCGCGCTCCCGGCGAACTCGCAGACCTGGCCTCCGGCGATCTGCTCGGCCCCCTGGGCCCAGAACACCTGCAGGCCATCGCCAACACCGATGCCGATCTCACCGCCCGAGGAGTCCTGTGACCGCACCCGCCCTCGTCGCCGGAGACGTCGTCCTCGACCAGACGGTGCCCGCCCGCGCACCGTGGTCGGCGGTCGTCGCCGCCGGTGACGTGCTCACCATCGTGGACCTGCACGGCAACCAGGCCGTGGACTGCCTGCTGTACGCCGCCGAGGACACCGGCGTGCGCTACTCCGCCGCCGAAACCATTGCGCGACAGGGTCACATCACGCTGACGACGGGTTCGGTGCTGCGCGCCGACACCGGGCTGGCCCTGATGACGGTGATCGCCGACGAGGTGGGGGTGCACGACACGCTCGGCGGCGCCTGCTCCAAGGAGTCGAACACGCTGCGCTACGGCCAGCACACCAGGGCGCAGCACGGGTGCATGGAGAACTTCCTGCTCGAGGGCGCCAAGCACGGTCTCGGCGCTCGCGACCTGGTCGGCAACATCAACTGGTTCATGAACGTGCCCGTCGACCCCGACGGCGCACTCGGCATCGTCGACGGACTGTCCGGGCCCGGCAAGCGCGTCGCGCTGCGCGCCGACGTCGACACGCTGGTCCTGGTGTCGAACTGCCCGCAGATCAACAACCCCTGCAACGCCTTCGATCCCACCCCGGTGCGCATGATCGTCACCCGCGAGGTGGTCGCGTGACGACCGCGCTGATCGCCAACCGCGGCGAGATCGCCGTCCGCCTGATCCGCGCGGCGCGAGACGTCGGGCTGCGGACGGTCGCGGTGTTCTCCGACGCCGACCGCGGCGCGCCGCACGTCCGGCTCGCCGACGAGGCCGTCCGCCTGGGCCCGGCCGCGCCCGCGGAGAGCTATCTGCGGGCCGAGGCGATCCTCGACGCGGCCGCGGCCACCGGCAGTCAGCTGATCCACCCCGGATACGGATTCCTCTCCGAGGACGCCGAATTCGCCGATGCGGTGCAACGCGCCGGGCTGACGTTCGTCGGCCCGACCCCCGAGCAGCTGCGGGTGTTCGGCACCAAGCACACCGCCCGCGCGGCGGCCACCGCCGCGGGTGTCCCGGTGTTCCCGGGGTCGGATCTGCTGGAGAGCGCGGCGGCCGCGGTACTGGCCGCCGCCCGGATCGGTTACCCCGTGATGCTCAAGGCCACCGGCGGCGGAGGTGGCATCGGCATGCAGGTGTGCCGCGACGAACCCGAACTGCGCACCGCCTACGAGCGCGTCGTGCGGCTCGCCGAGCGCAGTTTCGGCGCGGCCGGGGTGTTCGTCGAGCGCTTCGTCGACGACGCCCGGCACGTCGAGGTGCAGGTGTTCGGCGATGGCACGGGCCGGGTCGTGTCGCTCGGTGACCGCGACTGCTCGCTGCAGCGTCGCAATCAGAAGGTACTCGAAGAGGCCCCGGCCCCCGGCCTCGACGACGAACTGCGCCGGCGGCTGCACGCGTCGTCGCGGGCGCTGGCGGCCGCCGTCGGCTACCGCTCGGCGGGCACGGTCGAATTCGTCTACGACGCGCGCCGCGGCGAGGCCTCGTTCCTGGAGGTGAACGCGCGCCTGCAGGTGGAACACCCCGTCACCGAGGCGGTCACGGGGATCGACCTGGCGGGCTGGATGTTTCGGCTGGCCCTCGGTGAGACGGGGATGCTGGACCCGTACACCGCCGGCGAGGTGCCCGTCACCGGCCACGCGGTGGAGGCCCGCGTGTACGCCGAGGACCCGTCCCGGGACTACCGGCCGAGCACCGGAACCCTGACGGCCGTGACACTTCCGGACGCGGCGCTCGCCCGCGTCGACACCTGGATCGAGCAGGGCACCGACGTGTCGGCGTTCTACGATCCGCTGCTGGCCAAGGTGATCGCCGCAGGCGCCGATCGCGACGAGGCGCTCGACCGGCTCGGGGCGGCGCTGGACGCCACCCTGCTGCACGGCATCGAGGTCAACGTCGGCACGCTGCGAGCCGCCGTCGACGACGTCGACGTCCGGGCCGCACGGCACAGCACGTCCACGCTGGCGGGCATCGCCGATGCGCGGCCTCGCATCACCGTGGAGCGGGCCGGGCTGCTGACCACCGTGCAGGACCTGCCCGGCCGCCTCGGATCCTGGGACGTCGGCGTGCCGCCGAGCGGTCCCATGGACGACCTGTCCTTCCGGCTCGGCAACCGCGCGCTGGGCAACGCCGACGGCGCGCCCGGCCTGGAATGCACGGCGTCGGGACCGGCCGTGTGCGTGACGCACCCCACGCTGGTGTGCATCACGGGTGCACCGTGCGTGGTCACCGTCGACGGCGCCGTGGTGCCGATGTGGGAACCGGTGGTGATCCCCGCGGGAGGCGTGCTGGACGTGGGCGACGTCGACGGCGCGGGGTTGCGGACCTACGTGCTGTTCGCCGGTGGGCTGGACGTGCCCGAATACCTCGGCAGCGCCTCCACGTTCACGCTCGGCCGCTTCGGCGGCCACGGTGGCAGGCCGCTCGTCGTCGGTGACGTCCTGCGCGTCCGCCCCGACGCGCCCACCGCCGAAGGCCGGACGGTGCCCGTCGCGCACCGTCCGGAGTTCCCGTCGTCCTGGGAACTGGCGGTCACCGAGGGGCCGCACGCCGCCCCGGAGTTCTTCACCCGCGAGGACGTCGCCACGCTGTATGCGGCGGACTACCGCGTCCACTTCAACTCCGCGCGCACCGGCGTGCGGTTGGAGGGGCCGCGGCCGCGGTGGGCCCGTCCCGACGGTGGCGAGGCCGGCCTGCATCCGTCCAACGTGCACGACAACGCCTATGCGGTGGGGGCGCTGGACTTCACCGGCGACACCCCGATCCTGTTGGGGCCCGACGGTCCCAGCCTGGGCGGTTTCGTGTGTCCGGTCACGGTGGTCACCGCCGACCGGTGGAAGCTGGGCCAGTTGCGTCCGGGGGACACCGTGCGCTTCGTCCCGATCCGCGCGTCCGACGCGCCGTCGCGACACGTCACGGGACGCCTGCGCGCCGCGGCGCGCGTGGGCATCGCCCGTGGCGGCGACGGCGACGACGGCGTGCTGGCACGCGGTCGACGTGACGGTGCGCCGACCGTGACCTACCGGCGCTCGGGTGACGACAACGTGCTCGTCGAATACGGCGACATGGTGCTCGACCTGGCCCTGCGCGCCCGGGTGCACGCGCTGCACCAGCGTCTCCGGGCCCTCGGCACGCCCGGCATCGTGGACCTCACGCCAGGAATCCGGTCGCTGCAGGTGCACGTCGACCCCGCGGTTCTGCCCATCGGCGCACTGCTCGGACTGCTGACCGAGATCGAGGACGACCTGCCCGCGACGTCGGACCTCGTGGTGCCCAGCCGTACCGTCCGGTTGCCGCTGTCGTGGGACGACCCGGCCACCCGCGAGGCCATCGCCCGGTACGTCTCGGGGGTGCGCGACGATGCGCCGTGGTGTCCGTCGAACATCGAGTTCATCCGGCGCGTCAACGGTTTGGCGTCGGAGGCCGACGTCATGGACGTGGTGTTCGCCGCCGAGTACCTCACGCTGGGTCTGGGCGACGTCTACCTCGGGGCGCCGGTGGCCACGCCGCTGGACCCGAGGCACCGGTTGGTCACCACGAAGTACAACCCGGCGCGCACCTGGACCGCCGAGAACTCGGTGGGCATCGGCGGGGCGTACCTGTGCATCTACGGCATGGAGGGTCCCGGCGGATATCAGTTCGTCGGCCGCACCACCCAGGTGTGGAGCACCCATCGGCACACGCCGCCGTTCGAGCCCGGAAGTCCTTGGCTGCTGAGGTTCTTCGATCGCATCTCCTGGTATCCGGTGTCGGCCGAGGAGCTGCTGGACCTGCGGGCGGACATGGCGGCGGGCCGGGGGTCGGTCGACGTCGCCGACGGCACGTTCTCCCTGGCCGACCACGAGCGCTTCCTGGCCGACAACGCCGAGTCGATCGCCGCATTCCGGGCCACGCAGAGCGCGGCGTTCGCCGCCGAGCGGGCGGCGTGGGCGGCAGCCGGTGAGTTCGATCGCGCCGAGCGCGCCGAATCCCGTGTCGTGGAGCGGATTGCGGAGCTGGTGTTGGACGCGGGGGAGCACCGTGTCGACGCGCCCTTCTCCTCGAGCGTGTGGAAGGTGGACGTGTCCGTGGGCCAACGCGTGACCGCGGGGGACCCGCTGCTGGCATTGGAGGCGATGAAGATGGAGACCGTGGTGCGCGCGCCCGTCGACGGGGTGGTGACCCGGGTGCTCGTCGCGGCCGGCCACCAGGTCGACCCCGGCGCCCCGCTGGCCGTGGTGTCCGCCGACGAACGGGACGTGGCGTGAACGCCGTCGAGCGCGTGCGCGCCGCGTATGCCGCGATCGGGCGCGCCGAGCGCCCCGAGATCTGGATCACGCTGCGGCCCATGGCCGCTGCGCTCGCCGAGGCGCAGGCCGTCGATGCCGCGGTGGCCGCGGGGGACGACCTCCCGCTGGCGGGTCTGGTGGCCGCCGTCAAGAACAACGTCGACGTCGCGGGGGTACCCACCACGGCGGCCTGCCCGGCGTACGCCAGTGCACCGGCGGCCGTCGACGCCCCGGTGGTGGCGCGGTTGCGGGCGGCCGGTGCGGTGGTGCTCGGGGCGACCAACCTGGACCAGTTCGCGACCGGGCTGGTCGGCACCCGTAGCCCGCACGGCGCGGTCCGCGATGCGCGCCGCCCCGAACGCATCTCGGGCGGTTCGAGTTCCGGGTCGGCGGTGGCGGTGGCCCTCGGCCTCGTCGACGTCGCGCTGGGCACCGACACCGCGGGATCGGGTCGCGTCCCCGCGGCGCTGCAGGGCATCGTCGGCATCAAGGCCACGGTCGGCGTGGTTCCGGTCGACGGCGTGGTGCCCGCCTGCCGCAGCTACGACTGCGTCACGGTGTTCGCCCGCGACCTCGACACCGCCGACGTCGCGATGGGCGTGGTGGCAGGCGGTGCCCGCCCGTTTCCCGCCGCGGCCCCGCTGGCGGCGCCGGAACGGCCGGTGGTGGCCGTCCCCCGCGAGCTGCCACACCTGTCACCGGAGTGGCGTGCGGCGTTCGCGGCCGCGGTCGCCCGCCTGACCGCCGCCGGGGCCGAGGTGCGCGAGGTCGACCTGCGGCCGTTCCTGGATGCCGCGCGGCTGCTCTACGACGGCGGTCTGGTGGCCGAACGGCACGAGGCCGTCGGTGCCTTCGTCGACGCCCACCGCGACGAGGTGGATCCGACCGTGGGTGCCATCGTGTCGGCCGCGGGCGCGGTGCGGGCGACGGATCTGTTGCGCGACCGGGTCCGGCTGGCCGACCTGACGACGTCGGCCATGTCCGAGATCGCGGGCTGCGACGCGCTTCTGGTGCCGACGACCACCGAGCATCCGAGCATCGCGGAGGTCACCGCCGCGCCGGTGGCCGTGAACTCCCGGCTGGGGACGTACACCAACTTCTGCAACCTGATGGATCTGTGCGCCGTCGCGGTGCCCTCGGGGATGGCCGGAGACGACCAGTTCGGCGTGTCCGTCGTGGCCCGTGCCGGCGCCGACGCGGTGGCCGCGGACGTGGCGCGTCTGGTGACGCTGCCGCCCCCGCCGCCGCCGGGAGTGTCGGATCCCGCGCCGTCGGCGGTGTCGGATCCCGCGCCGTCGGCGGTGTCGGATCCCGCGCCGTCGGCGGTGTCGGATCCCGCGCCGTCGGCGACGACGACGGACGCCGCGGCGCGGTGCCCGTGGCCGGTACGTGCGGGTCTGGGGGCCACGCGGTTGTTCGTGGTGGGCGCGCACCTGCGCGGCCACCCCCTGGCATGGCAGCTCACCGAGCGCGGTGCCCGGTGGCTCGGCCCCGCGGCCACCGCGCCGCTGTATCGGCTGGTGCGCCTGGCGACGCAGCCGGCGAAGCCGGGACTGGCCCGGGTGGGCGCGGGCGACGGCGTCGTGATCGGCGGTGAGACGTGGTTGATCGCCACCGCGATGCTCGGCGACTTCCTCGCGGCACTGCCCGCGCCGATGGCGCTCGGTCCGGTGACGCTCGACGACGGGACCGAGGTCGTCGGGTTCGGCTGTGCGCTGGACGCCTGGCAGGCGGGGGAGGACATCTCACCCCACGGCGACTGGCCGACCTATCTGGCGTACTCCGGATCGCTCGCCGGATCACCCGCGCCCTCGGTGTGACGCCGCACTTCCTGCCTGCTGCGCTCGCGTAGGGCGGGCAGCGCGTCGTCGGTGATGCCGAGGACGCGCAGGCACGCATCGGCCACGTGCCCTGGGAGGTCCTCGCGTTCGGGACCGCGGGCGTCCCACATGTTGACCAGTGACTCGACGAGCCGGAACGGCAGGTCGGCGGCCGCGGGGTGTACACCGGTGTGGTCGACGACCGCGCGGGCGCAGGCCAGATAGTGCAGCCGCAGGCGTTCCCGCTCGGACCAGAACGGCTCCAGCTTGGCGTCGCGCAGCTCGGGTAGCAGGTAGAGCGCTCCCAGGTTCCACCGGCCGGACAGCAGCTGGGTGCCGTCGAACGCGGCCAGGGCGTGCAGGTGTGCCGCCGCCGTCAGCGCCGGCTCGGCGCCCAGCAGGTGCGGCAGGAATTCCAGTGTGGGGGTGACGGTCTCGCTCAGCAGGGCGCAGAGGATGTCGTCCTTGGTCTTGAAGTAGTGGTACAGCGATGCCTGGCGGATGCCGACCGACTCGGCGATCGACCGCGTCGAGGTGGCGGTGTAGCCGGTAGTGGTGAAGAGTTCGCCTGCGGCATCCAGGATTTCGTCTCGTGCGGTGGTTCCCGGACGCCGCTGCGTGTGCAGTCGGGGTCGGCCGGCCCTGGCAAGCGACATGAGCCCATCGTGACCCATCGGCGGGCGGAAGCGATACCCCCGGCGTTTCTGTCATCCGATAGAAACGCGCGACACGCAGCGGTTACGTACGCCGACTTTTGGTTACGCCAGCGACACCCAACGGGTCGGGGCCGCGGGAAAACTGTCAAGTGACAGGCCAGCGGACGTCGAGGTACCCCTGGCACCGAGATCTCACCCGTGGAGTACGCCGATGGTCAGCGCTGCCTCCGCAGTCGACGCGCCTGCGGTCGGCGGCGCCCCTGCCGTGCCGGCGGGGGCGCCACCGGTCGCCGATCCCGTCGCCACCGTCGGCGACGTGCACGTCACGTTCCGCCGCAACGGCTCCGCCGTGCACGCCCTGCGCGGCGTGTCGCTGGCCATCGCCCCCGGCGAGATCCTGGGCCTGGTCGGCGAGTCCGGTTCTGGCAAGAGCGTGCTCGGGTTCACGATGCTCGGGCTACTGCCGGAGGGGACCCGGGTCGACGGCACCGTGCGCGTCACCGGAACCGACATGGTCTCCGGCGAGGCCAAGACGCTGCGCCGGGTACGGCGGTTGGACCTGGGCGCGGTGTTTCAGGACCCCATGACGTCGCTCAACCCGACGATGCGCATCGGCAGGCAGGTGGCCGAGGCGGCGGGAAGCGACGACGAGGCGCTGCGCCTGCTCACCGCGGTGGGCATCCCAGACCCGGCGCGGCGCATGCGGGCGTTCCCCCACGAACTCTCCGGCGGCCTGCGCCAGCGGGTGATGATCGCGATCGCCATCGCGGGTGACCCCGAACTCATCATCGCCGACGAACCGACCACGGCGCTCGACGTGACGGTGCAGGCCCAGGTGCTGGCGCTGCTGCAGCGTCTGCGCGACGACATCGGGTGCAGCATCGTGTTCATCACCCACGATCTGGGGGTGGCCGCTCAGATCGCCGACCGCATCGCGGTGCTGTACGCCGGCCGCATCGCCGAGATCGGCCCGACGGCCGACGTGCTGACCGCGCCCGCGCACCCCTACACCCACGGGTTGCTGCGCTCGCGGCTCACGCTCGACACCGCCCGGGACCGCAGGCTCGCCGCGCTCCCCGGCTCGGTGCCCAGCCCGGTCGCACCGCTGCCGGGGTGCGCGTTCGTGCCGCGGTGCGCGCTGGCCCACGACGCGTGCTCGGCCACGCCGCCGAACCCCCTGAGCATCGGGCCCGCGCGCGTCAGCGCGTGCGTGCTGCCGGTCGCCGAGGTGGCCGAGAAGCTGGGTGCGGCCGCCACCACGACCGCGCAACCGTACGCGGCCAGGACCTCCGGGCCCGGCGAGCACCCCCCGGCGGCGGTGCTGCAGGGCGTCACCAAGTCGTTCCCGGTCAGACGGCACGGCAAGCTGCAGGCCCTGCGCGGCGTGAATCTGCGTGTCGCCCATGGCGAATCGGTGGCGCTGGTGGGCGAGAGCGGATCCGGCAAGTCGACGCTGCTGCGAGTGCTGGCGGGTCTGGAGAAGCCCACCGCGGGCTCGGTCGACGTGGCGGGTGGACAGCGCCCACAGATGGTGTTCCAGGACGCCGGCGCCTCGCTGACGCCGTGGATGTCGGTGGGCGAACTCATCGGTGAGCGGCTGCGCGGCTCCTCCTTGAGCCGGGCGCAGCGGCGCGCCGCCGTCGTCGAGGTCCTCGAGCGGGTCGGCCTGCCCGCCGAGGTGGCCACCTCGCGGGCGGCCCAGCTGTCCGGCGGTCAGCGCCAACGGGTGTCGCTCGCGCGGGCCACGGTCGTGCCGCCCTCGGTGCTGCTGTGCGACGAGCCGACGAGCGCGCTGGACGTGTCGCTGGCGGCGTCGGTCCTCAACCTCATCGGCGACCTGCGCCGCAGCCTCGACATGTCCGTGGTGTTCGTGACGCACGACCTCTCGGTGGCCCGCGTGGTCGCCGACCGGATCGCGGTGATGTACCTGGGGCGGATCGTCGAGATCGGTCCCGCCGAACGCGTCATCGCCGACCCCACGCACCCCTACACCCGGGCGCTCGTCGACGCCATCCCCGACCTCGGTCGCGAAACCCGCGTACTGCCAGGCGAACCCGCGAGCCCCCTGGCCCCGCCCAGTGGATGCGCGTTCCACCCGCGCTGCCCCATCGCGGTCGACGCGTGCAGCGGTGCGGACCTCGACGTCCGCCTGCAGGGCGCCCCCGACAACCCGCACCTGGTCGCCTGCATCGAGAGGAGGGCCGGCTGATGTCGGTCGCACTACCCGCGCCGCCGCTGGTGCGGGGCCGCACCCGTCGCGTGCTGACGTTGCCCACGTCCGGCTCGACGATGGTGAACTGGGCAGGGTTCTCGCTCGTCGTCGTGGTGACGCTGATCGCCGTCGCGGTCCCGGTGCTGGCCCCGCACGATCCGCTGCTGCCGGTGGGCATGCCCCTGCAGGCGCCCGGCAAGAACGGCTTCCTGCTCGGCACCGACAGCATCGGGCGCGACATCTTGTCGCGCGTGCTCTACGGCGCCCGGTCGAGCTGGTTCGCCGCCCTGGCCGTGGTGGCGATCGGGCTGCTGATCGGCGGCCTGGTGGGGCTGATCGCCGGCGCCGCGGGCGGCTGGGTGGACACGGTGCTCATGCGCATCACCGACGCCTTCCTGTCCCTGCCCGCACCGGTGCTGGCCATTGCGGTGGTCGCCGCACTGGGGCCCGGTTTCGTGCACACGTTGATCGCGGTCTCCATCGTGTGGTGGCCGTTCTACGCCCGCCTGGTGCGCGGCGACGTGGCGCGGCTGGCCGCACGGCCACACGTGGAAGCCGCCCGGCTCGCGGGCACCGGCCCGCTGCGCGTCGCGCTGCGGCACCTGCTGCCCGGCGCGATGCCCAACGCCGTCGTCGCCGCGAGCCTCGACGTCGGCACCCTGATCCTCACGCTCGCGGCCCTGTCGTTCCTGGGTCTCGGGCAGGCCGCTCCCGCACCGGAACTGGGCGCCGACTCGGCCCGCAACCTGAGTTACTTCCTGCAGCAGTGGTGGATTCCGGTGATGCCCGGTCTCGGCGTCCTGGTGCTGGCGCTGGTGGGCAACGTCGCAGGCGACTGCCTGCGCAACCTGATGAAGTCGAGGTGAGCCGGACGTGAAGACCTTCATCGCCACCCGCGTGGCCGCCATGGCGGCCATCCTGGTCGCCCTCACCGGCGTGATGTTCGTGCTGCAACGCATCTCGCCGCTGGACCCCGTGAAGGCGCAACTGGGCGCGCAGGCGTCGGCGCAGGCGGTCGCGGCGCGCCGAGAGGCGCTGGGCCTGGACGAGCCGGTTCTGGTGCAGTTCTGGAACTACCTGACCGGTGCCGTGACGGGTGATCTCGGGACGTCCTACCGGACCCGACACGCGGTGGTGTCCGACCTCGCGACGTTCGTGCCCGCCACCCTCGAACTGGCGCTGTACGGCATGGCCGTCGCGCTGGTGCTCGCCGTCCTGCTGGCGTTCAGCACGACGCTGCGCTGGCGCGGCGCCGGGCTGCTGCGCGCGGTGCTGTTCACCGGATCGTCGGCGCCGATGTTCCTGCTCGGCATCCTGGGGCTCATCGTCTTCTACAAGACCCTGGGGTGGGTACCCGCCAACGGGCGCATCTCGCTGCCGAACCCACCCGACGGCCCCACCGGCCTGCTCACCGTCGACGGCCTGCTCCACGGCCGCTTCGACGTCGTCGCCGACGCCCTGCACCACTTGATCCTGCCCGCCCTGGTGATCGCGCTGGGCCCCGCGGTGGCCATCGGCCGGGTGCTGCGCAGCAGCCTGGTGGGGGACACCGGCAGCGACTACGCCAGGACCGCGCGCGCCAAGGGCCTGTCCGAGACGCAGATCCTGGCGCGCCACGTGCTGCGCAACTCCGTCGGCGGGGCGCTGTCCATGACGGGACTGCAAGTGGGACTGATGTTCTCCGGCGTACTCGTCGTCGAGCAGGTCTTCGGGTGGCCGGGCATCGGGCAGTACATCGCGCAGAGCATCCCCGTCGCCGACTTTCCCGCCATCGCCGGCGTCACGTTGATGCTCGGCGCCCTCTACGTCGTCGTCAACACGGCCGTGGACCTGCTCCAGGCCGCCGCAGACCCCCGCATCGCAGTCACAGGAGGATAGGTGCCGAAACAACCGCTCATCGTGGGCAATCCCGTGCTCGTCGTCGTCGACATGCAGGAGTCCGGCGACATGCCCGTCGAAGACGTCGGCATCCCGCACATGGCGGGCTACGCCGGTCGCATCGAGAGGGTCAAGCAGCTGATCGCCGCCGCCCGTGCCGCCACCATCCCGATCGTGTTCTTCCAGGAGGTGCATCGCGCCAGCGGCATCGACTTCGGCCGCGAACTCGACGGCGTGGAGGGCCCACACTGCCTCGACGGTGGCCCCGGCACCCCGCTGCACCCCGAACTGCTGCCCCAATTCGACGGTCCGAACCACGAGTTCCACATCGTCAAGCGGCGCTACTCCGGGTTCATCGGAACCGAGTTCGAGATCGTGCTGTCCGGTCTGAAGGCCGACACGCTCATCCTCGTCGGCGGTCTCACCGACGTCTGCGTGCACTACACGTTCGCCGATGCCCACCAGCGTGACTTCTACGTCCGCGTGGTCTCCGACTGCGTCGGTGGCTCGTCGGAGTACCGGCACGACGCCGCACTGGACGCCATGGAGTACCTGCAAACCGGGGCCACGCGCACCGCCCAGGAGATCCTCGCGGCGTTCCAAGACCTGACCCGAGACCTGAACCGAGACCTGAACCGAGACCTGACCCAAGACCCTGCCACGCCGACGCTGCAAGGAGCCACCCGATGACCAGACTGCGCACCCTGCTGGCCGTCGGGGCGGCCGCCATGCTGGCCGTGACCGCCTGTGGCGGATCGGATTCCGGGGGCGGCGGCACGCCGAACGCGGCGCCCACCGACAAGGTGCTGCACCTGTCGTTCCTGCAGGATCCCGGGCAGCCGCCGGACCCCGACGTCTACTACGCCGGTCAGGGACTGCTGCTGACCACCAACACCTACGAGGGTCTGCTGCAGTACAAGGCGGGCACAGACAAGCCCGAGCTGGAGCCGCTGCTGGCCACCGCGTGGACGGCCTCCCCGGACAACAAGGTGTTCACCTTCACCCTGCGCCAAGGCGTGAAGTTCCACGACGGCACCCCGTTCACGTCGGCGGCGGTCAAGGCGTCGTTCGATCGCAGACTCGCCGTGAACCAGGGGCCCGCGTACATGGTCGCCGACGTCGAATCGGTGACCACGCAGGGCGATTACGGCGTCACCGTCACCCTCAAGGCGCCCAACTCGGCCTTCCTGGACTACCTGGCCTGCCCGTACGGGCCGCGGATGCTCAGCCCGGAGGGGTTGCAGAAGAACGCGGGGGCCGACCACGCGCAGGGTTATCTCACCACCCACGACCTGGGCACTGGGCCGTACACGCTGACGGCCGCCGAGGTGGGTTCGAAGTACGAGCTGACCGCGTTCGGTGACTACTGGGGCGCCAAGCCCTATTTCGAGAAGGTCGACCTCCCGGTGATCACCGACGTGTCGGCCCAGCAGCTGCAGTTCAACAACGGTCAGCTCGCGGCCATCCTGCACGACCTGCCGTCCTCGGCGGTGCAGTCCTACATGGACGACGAGAAGTACGCCAACTACTCACTGCCGACCATGATGTCGAACTACGTCTACGTCAACCCCCGCAAGGGCATGATGACCGACGTCAAGAACCGCGCCGCGGTGATGAGCGCCATCGACGTCGACGAGCTGGTCAAGCAGACGTACTTCGGTCGCGGCAAGAAGGCCGAGCAGATCTATCCGCCGAACATGATGGCCGCCGAATACGGCAAACAGTCGGTGACGCACGATCCGTCGGCGCTGAGCGCGCTCGCCGCGAACCTGCCCGCCGACCAGAAGTCGATCACCATCGGGTATGACTCCAGCAATCCCGACAACCAGTTGATCAGCAACCTGATCCAGACCCAGCTGGCCGCGGCCGGGCTCACCGCCAAGGTGCAGGCCTATCCCACGTCGGAGATCTACGGCTGGATCGGCGGCGACGGTCAGTCGGCGCCGGAGATCATGACCTACCTGGGCTGGCCCGACGCTCCCTCGCCGTACACGTGGGGCCACATCTCGTGGGACGCCGACGGCGGCCTGAACTTCTTCGGGTGCTCGTCACCGGCGATCACCGCGGCGCTGAACGCGGGGCTGCCGGCCGACACCGCCGCCGACTTCTCCACCGCCGGTGAGGAAGCCGTGAAGACGGGGTGCTGGCTCAACGTCGCCGACGTCGACGACTTCATGGTCGCCCAACCGTGGCTCAAGGGGATGGAGCAGGCGCACGTCGTCACCAACCCGAACTCGCTGCGCCTGGCCGCGCTGTCGGTGGGGTGAGGCATGGCGCCGATCCTGGGGCGCAGGGCCGGGGTGCGCCGCATCATCCTGCTCACGCTCGGCTGGGAGGAACTGCCGAAGTCGGTGTCGGTGTACGGCGCACCCCCGCAGGAACGCATGCGTGAACCCGTGCCGGGCGTGCTGCTGCAGACCGACGGCGGCTGGGTGCTCCTGGACACCGGGTTCAACACCGCGCTGGTGCGCGACCCCGCTCTGTATCGGCGGTTCTTCCCGACCGTCGAGTACCGCCCGGTGCTCCCCGGCCCCGGCGAGCCGATCGAACAGCGGCTCGCCGAGGTGGGGGTGGACTTCGACGCCATCCACACCGTCGCGGTCAGCCACCTGCACCACGATCACGCCGGCGGTCTGAAATTGTTCGCAGGCAAGGTGCCGGTCCATGCGCAACGCCGCGAACTCGAGTACGGCCTGGCGAATCATCCAGAGCCCGAACGGAACGCGATCGTCCGGGTGGACTTCGACGATCCCGCCATCGACTGGCGCCTTGCCGACGGCGATGCCGAGGTCGCGCCGGGCGTGACCGCGGTACCGACCTACGGGCACACGCCGGGGCACCAGAGCTTCGTGGTCGATCTCGACGAGTCCGTGGGCGGCGACGGGTTCGTGTTCGCCTTCGACGCCGCGGATCTCACCGAGAACATCGAGCACGAACTGCCCATCGGCGGGTTCATCGACGTGGATCCGCACGACACCGTCGAACCCATCCGCAAGCTCAAGCGGCTGGCCGCCGAGAAGGGGTACCCGCTGATCCCCGGCCACGACCCGCACGTCTGGCCCGAGTTGACGCAGCACTTCCACGACCGGTTCGGCGCGTGACCGACCTGCTGCTGCGAGCCGAGCGGGCCCTGGTCGACGGTGTGCTGCGCCCCGCGGCGGTCGCCGTCGCCGACGGGGTCATCACCGCCGTCACCGGCATCACCGGAGGCGACGACGCCGTCGGTGGCGCCGACGTCGTGGAGGTGACCGCGCCTGCGGTCCTGCTGCCGGGATTCGTCGACACCCACGTGCACGTCGACGAACCCGGCACGGACTGGGAGGGTTTCGCGACCGCGACGGCCGCCGCGGCCGCCGCGGGCATCACCACCATCGTCGACATGCCGCTGGACTGCGATCCCGTGACCACCACCGTGACGGCGCTCGCGGCCAAGCGTGCCGTCGCGCGGGGCAACTGCCACGTCGACGTCGGGTTCTGGGCCGGCGCGGTACCCGCCAACGTGGGCGCGTTGGCGCCCCTGGCCGCGGCGGGGGCGGTGGGGTTCAAGTGCTTCCTCGCCGACTCCGGCAACCCGGACTTCGGCCACCTCAAGCCCGACGAGTTCCTCTCCGCGGCAACGGAAGTCGCAGCACTGAGCGCGGTCCTGCTGGTTCACGCCGAAAGTCACGCGGTGCTCGCCGAGAGCCCGGCTCCCCACGGCCGGCGCTACGACGCGTTCCTGCGCTCGCGGCCGGACGAGGCGGAGTTGGCGGCGGTGCGCCTCGTCGTCGACGTCGCCCGGCGCACCGGCGCGCGCCTGCACGTGGTGCACGTCTCGAGCGCCACCGTGCTGCCGTTGCTCGCCGCGGCGCGGGCGGAGGGCCTTGCCGTCACGGCCGAGACGTGCCCGCACTACCTGGGCCTGGCCGCCGAGGACGTGCCCGACGGCGCCGTCGAGTACGCGGCCTGCCCGCCCATCCGCGACCGCGCCAACCGCGAGGCCCTCTGGGCCGCACTGGCCGACGGCACGCTCGACATGGTGGTCTCCGATCACTCACCGTGCGCGCCGACGGCCAAGGGCCGCGACTTCGGCACGGTGTTCGGGGGCATCGGCTCCCTGGAACTCGCGCCGCGCGTCACGTGGACGCACGCCGCCGCGCGCGGCTTCGGCATCGCCGACCTGAGCCGGTGGATGTCGCAGCGGCCCGCGGCACTGGCCGGCTACCGGGACCGCGGCCGCATCGCGGTGGGGGCGCGAGCCGACCTGTGCGTCTTCGATCCCGACGTGTGGGCGCCGGTCCGCGCCGCCGAATCGCACCAGCGCCACCCCGGCGGCCCGTACGACGGCACCAGCCTGCGGGGTGCCGCGGTGCGCACGTGGGTCGCCGGCGTCGCGGTGCCCCGTCGCACGCCGCAGCCGGTGACCGCCGGCGCCACGAACCGGGGGCTGGGCGCGTGACGGCAGGCGTCGACCTCGCGTGCCGCACGCTCGGGGGCAGCGTGGTCGCGGCCAGCGACGAGTCGTTCGGCGTCAAGGAGCACTTGATCGTCGCGGCCGAACCCGCCTTCGTACCAGGCACGTTCGACCTGCGCGGCGAGGTCGTCGACGGCTGGGAGACGCGCAGACACGCCGGCGCCGACGGCGACTGGGTGATCGTGCGCCTCGGCGTCCCCGGCCGCGTGCACGGCGTCGACGTGGACACCCGGTCGTTCTCGGGCAACCATCCCACGGCCTGCTGGGTCGACGCGTGCGTGCTCGGCCGGACCGACGACCCGACGGCATCCGACGTCTCGTGGATCACGCTCGTGGAACGGACCGTGCTGCAGCCGGATTCGCACAACCTGCGCGCCGTCGACGATCGCCGCCGCTTCACCCACGTCCGGCTGCGGCTGGCCTCCGACGGCGGCGTCGCCAGGTTGCGCGTGTACGGCGAGGTGGTACCCGACCCGCGGGACTTTGACGGCGTGACCGTCGAGGTGTCCGGTTCCGAGCAGGGCGGGCGCGTCCGGTGGTGCAGCGACGGCTTCTTCTCGGACGCGACCCGGGTCATCGCGCCCGACCGGCCCCGCAACATGGGCGACGGCTGGGAGGCCCGTCGCCGACGCGACGTCGGCCCCGACACCCACGACGCCGTCGTGATCTCGTTCGCCGCCGAGGCACGCCTGCACCGCATCGAGATCGACACCACGCACTACGTCTTCAACGCCTCGCAGGCGGTCGAGGTGCTGGGCACCCGCCGGCACTCCGACGACGACGGGGACTGGGCGACACTGCCATTCGACGTCGTGGTGCTGGCGCGAACCGCGCTGGTCGCCGATGCCCGGCAGACGTTCCACGTGGCCGCCGACGGCATCCGGGCCATCCGCGTCGCCGCACACCCCGACGGCGGCATCGCCAGGATCCGGGCGCTCGGCGAACCCACCGAGTCCGGGCGGCGGCGGCTGCGCACCCGCTGGGAGCAGACCTCGTGACGCCGGTACGGATCGCCGACTGCGCGGGCCAGTGGCGGCGCACGCTGTTGATCGAGGCCGACGGCTCCCACGTGACCGACGGTGACGTGCGGTGGCTGCAGGGCCCGTCGGCGTACGTCGACTCCCGGGGCTTCGCGGGCACGCTGTCACAGGACGGCTCGGTGTTCTCCTGGCACCGCAGCGTCGACCTGACGGCACCGGGACCGTTCCCGGATGCCGGTGAGATGCGTTGGGAGGGTGACACTCTGGTGGAGACCGGGGTGCACGAGGACTACGTCGAACACTGGGTCCGCGATGCGGGCACCGCCGTACCGTGCGGCGCGCTGCTGCTGGCCGGGCCCGACGGGGCGCCCGGCCTGCTGGTACGCGTGGGGGCACTGTTCGGGTTCGCCGGTGGGGGTGAGGTGTTCCTCGACGACGTGGGCGCGCCCCGGTGGCGGGCGCTGGAGATCGAGACGTCAGAGGTCCGGGCCGATGGGGTGCGCTGGACCATTCGAAGAACCGAAGGGAATCCCCCGTCATGAGCACCACGTCGACCACGCCGGAGTCCATGCCGGAGACCACGCCGGAGTCCATGCCGGAGACCATGCCGGAGACCATGCCGACCTTCACGTCGGTCCCCGTCGTCGACGTCAGCGGCCTGCGGTCACCGGATCCGGCGTGCCGGGCCGCGGTTGCCGCGGAGCTGGGACGGGCGGCCCGCGAGGTCGGCTTCTTCTACGTCGGCGGCACCGGCGTCGACGACGCCCTCGTCGAGCGTCTGCTGGAGGTCACCACGCAGTTCTTCGCGCTGCCCGTCGAGGAGAAGATGCGCACCTACATCGGGCTGTCGCGCTGCCACCGCGGCTACGTGCCCGTGGGGGAGGAGGGCGTGGAGAGCGGGACCCCGGACCTCAAGGAGGCGTTCGACACCGCACTGGACCTGCCCGCCGACGATCCCGACTACCTGGCGGGCAATCCCATGCTGGGGCCCAACGCGTGGCCGGACCTGCCGGGGTTCGCCGAGGCCGTGACCGACTACTACCAGGCGGTGCTCGCCGTCGGGCACCAGCTGTTGGCGGCGTTCGCCGTCGCGCTCGGGGAAGACCCGGAGGTGTTCTGCGGCCACGCGACCAAGACGCCGAGCCAGCTGCGCCTGGTGCACTACCCGTACGACCCCGACGCCGTGGACGTCCTCGGCATCGGCGCGCACACCGACTACGAGTGCTTCACGCTGCTCAAGCCCACCGCACCCGGGCTCGAAGTGCTCAACGGCGCGGGGGAGTGGATCGACGTGCCGCCCATCGACGGCACGTTCGTGGTCAACGTCGGCGACCTGCTGGAGCTGTGGACCAACGGCGAGTTCGTCGCGACCAGTCACCGCGTCCGCAAGGTCGCGCAGGAGCGCTACTCGTTCCCGCTGTTCTTCAACGTGGACTACGACACCGTGGTGAGCCCGCTGCCGCGCTTCGTCGACGAGAGCCGCCCGCGGCGGCCGCCGCTGCGGGCGGGGGAGCACCTGTTCGCGCAGACCGCGCAGACGTTCGCCTACCTGCGCGCCCGGATCGCCTCCGGCGACCTCGTGCTTCCCGACGGGGCATTGGGGATCAACCAGTTCGGTCAGCAGGCTCGCCACGACGCGCGGGCCCCGCGGCCGCCCGCCTAGTTGATCGGCGCGTTGATGCTCCTCAGGTCGTCGAGGATGCCGCGCGCGGCGACGATGCCCTCGCCGGACTGCCACACCTCGTCGTTGACCACGAACACCCGGCCGTCCTTGGCCGCCGAGAGCCGTCGCCACGCGTCGCTGCCGAGCACCTGCGGGGCACGGTCACGGGCGGCGGGCGAGGCGAAGGACACGTAGACCGCGTCGCCCTCGGCGGGGGAGAAGTCGGCCCCCGCCAGATCGGTGGTGCTCACCTCGACGTAGGGCTTGTCGGTGAAGCGCTGCGTCGCGGGCCGGTCGACGCCGGCGGCGCCGAGCACGCTGCCCGGGAAGTCGTCCAGGCCGTACACCTGCGCCGTCGTCTCGGTCAGCCGCACGATCGACGCCTGGTAGTGCGTGCCGTCGTTCTGCGCGCCGGTGGTGCGCGCCGCGTCCTCGAACCCCTCGATCAGGCGGTCGGCGGCGCCGCGGCGGCCCGTGGCGTCGCCCACCTCGCGCAGGGTGTCGCGCCACGCGGCACCCGGGGCGCCGGTGAACACCGTCGGGGCGATCCCGTTCAAGGGGTCGAGGTCCTGCGGCGTCAGCTCGCGCGAGCCCAGGATCAGGTCGGGGTTGGCAGCGCGGATCGCGTCGAGGTCAGGCGACGTCCTGGTGCCCACGGCGGGTAGGTCGTGGATGACGCGACCCAGGTAGGACGGCTGGCCTCCGCCGTCGGGCACGGCCGCGGCGACGATGCGCGACTGCAGCCCCAGCGCGCAGAGCATGTCCAGCTGGTCACCGGAGAGCACGACGATGCGCTGCGGGTCGCGCCGGTCGGGCCCGGCGTCCAGGGCTGCGGGCTCCGCGGCGCACGATTCGTCGGGGCGGCGCTGGTTGCCGAGAACCCCGGCGCCCGCCACCTTGGTGGTGCTGGTGATGGGGGCGTCGGCGGGGTTGGGGACCGCCGACGAGCCCGCTCCGCCGCTCGTGCCGCAGCCGCCGAGCAGGGTCGTCGACACGGCCGCCAGGACGGCCGCGCCGGCCAGGACGGGTCCGACGCGCGGGGAGGACAACGACACGCCGCCGACGGTAACACCCTGCGGATTCACCGCCGGGGACGTGCCGGGACGCGACACGGTGGGGTCTTTTCGGTGACGAATACGACGGTTTGTAGGACCACGTGCGCCAGGCGGTCCGAAGGGGGTTACGATTCAGTGCAGAGCCACGGGTGTGCCCGCACGCGCCCGTCGAGCACGCGGCCCGGGAAGCCCCAGAAGACCCAGGAGGATCTGTTGGTAGCCGAAGCGCCCCCAATCGGTGAACTCGAGGCACGGCGGCCGTTCCCGCCCAGGATGGGCGCCAAGGGCACCCTGATCTACAAGATGCTCACCACGACCGATCACAAGCTGATCGGCATCATGTACTGCGTCACCTGCTTCATCTTCTTCTTCGTCGGCGGCCTGATGGCGCTGCTGATCCGCACGGAGCTGGCCCTGCCGGGTCTGCAGTTCCTGTCGAACGAGCAGTACAACCAGCTGTTCACCATGCACGGCACGGTGATGCTGCTGTTCTACGCGACGCCCATCGTGTTCGGCTTCGCCAACCTGGTGCTGCCGCTGCAGATCGGTGCTCCCGACGTCGCGTTCCCGCGGCTGAACGCCTTCTCGTTCTGGCTCTTCCTCTTCGGCGCCCTCATCGCGATGGCCGGTTTCATCACCCCCGGCGGCGCCGCCGACTTCGGCTGGACCGCCTACTCGCCGCTGACCGACGCCATCCACTCGCCCGGTGCGGGTGGCGACCTGTGGATCATGGGTCTGGCCGTCGGTGGTCTCGGCACCATCCTCGGTGGCGTCAACATGATCACCACGGTGGTCTGCATGCGCGCCCCCGGCATGACGATGTTCCGCATGCCGATCTTCACCTGGAACATCCTGGTGACGTCGATCCTGGTGCTGCTGGCGTTCCCGATCCTGACCGCCGCGCTGTTCGGCCTCGCCGCCGACCGCCACCTCGGCGCCCACGTGTACGACCCTGCGAACGGCGGCGTGCTGCTCTGGCAGCACCTGTTCTGGTTCTTCGGGCACCCCGAGGTGTACATCATCGCGCTGCCGTTCTTCGGCATCGTCAGCGAGATCTTCCCGGTGTTCAGCCGCAAGCCGATCTTCGGCTACACCACGCTGATCTACGCCACGCTGGCCATCGCCGCGCTGTCGGTGGCGGTGTGGGCGCACCACATGTACGCGACGGGAGCCGTTCTGCTTCCCTTCTTCTCGTTCATGACGTTCCTGATCGCCGTGCCGACGGGCATCAAGTTCTTCAACTGGATCGGCACCATGTGGAAGGGGCAGTTGACCTTCGAGACACCGATGCTGTTCTCGGTGGGCTTCCTGGTGACGTTCCTGCTCGGTGGCCTGTCGGGCGTGCTGCTGGCCAGCCCGCCGCTGGACTTCCACGTCACCGACAGCTACTTCGTCATCGCGCACTTCCACTACGTGCTGTTCGGCACCATCGTGTTCGCCACCTACGCGGGCATCTACTTCTGGTTCCCGAAGATGACGGGCCGGCTGCTCGACGAGCGGCTGGGCAAGGTGCACTTCTGGCTGACGTTCATCGGATTCCACGCCACGTTCCTGGTGCAGCACTGGCTGGGTGACGAGGGCATGCCGCGCCGCTACGCGGACTACCTGCCCAGCGACGGTTTCACCACCTTGAACGTGTTCTCCACGGTGGGCTCGTTCATCCTCGGCATCTCGACGCTGCCGTTCGTGTGGAACGTGTTCAAGAGCTGGCGTTACGGTGAGCCCGTCGTCGTCGACGATCCCTGGGGTTACGGCAACTCCCTGGAGTGGGCCACCAGCTGCCCGCCGCCGCGGCACAACTTCACCGAGCTGCCCCGCATCCGTTCGGAGCGGCCCGCGTTCGAGCTGCACTACCCGCACATGGTCGAGAGGATGCGCGCCGAAGCGCACGTCGGCCGTGCGCACGGCCCCTCGGACGGGGACGTGACGCGGCTCGACGAAAACGTCCGTACCTGACGGCAGGCGACGCACAGACGTGTCGACGTCTTCTTCCAGCCTGCTGATCACGGTCACCGGGCGAGACAAGCCTGGCGTCACGTCGGCGCTGTTCGAGGTGCTGTCTCGGCACGGGGTCGAACTCCGCAACGTCGAGCAGGTCGTGGTGCGCGGGCGCTTGACGCTCGGTGTGCTGGTGGCCGGCCCCGTCGAGGTGATGAGCGCGACCCTGCGCGACGAGGTGCAGCAGGCCATCTGGTCGGTGGGTCTCGACGTGACGATCGAGCGCAGCGACGACCTGCCGGTTCTGCGGGAACCGTCGACGCACACCATCGTCGTGCTGGGCAGGCCCATCGGGGCCGGTGCCTTCGCGGTCGTGGCCCGGGAGGCGGCCGCCCTCGGCGTCAACATCGACACCATCCGCGGGGTCTCCGACTACCCGGTCACGGGTCTGGAACTGCGCGTCTCCGTCCCCGCGGGCGCGGCCTACGGGCAGTTGCAGCAGGCGATGGCCCGGGTGGCCGTGGAACAGGGCGTCGACATCGCGCTGGAGGACTTCAGCCTGTCGCGGCGCGCGAAGCGGCTCATCGTGTTCGACGTCGACTCCACGCTCATCCAGGGTGAGGTCATCGAGATGCTGGCCGAGCGGGCCGGTGCGCTCGCGGCGGTGGCCGAGGTGACCGAAGCCGCGATGCGCGGCGAGTTGGACTTCGCCCAGTCGTTGCACCAGCGGGTCGCGACGCTGGCCGGGCTGCCCGCCAGCGTGCTCGACGACGTCGCCGACCAGATCGAGCTGACACCCGGGGCGCGCACCACCATCCGCACGCTGCGGCGCCTCGGCTTCCACTGCGGCATCGTCTCCGGCGGTTTCCGCCAGGTCATCGAGCCGCTGGCGCACGAGCTGATGATGGACTTCGTCGCCGCCAACGAACTCGAGATCGTCGACGGCAAGCTCACCGGCCGCGTCGTCGGGCAGGTGGTGGACCGGCCCGGCAAGGCCAAGGCGCTGCGCGACTTCGCCCAGCAGGCCGGCGTGCCGATGGAGCAGACCGTGGCGGTCGGCGACGGCGCCAACGACATCGACATGCTGTCGGCGGCCGGGTTGGGCGTCGCGTTCAACGCCAAGCCGGCGTTGCGCGAGGTCGCCGACGCCTCGCTGAACCACCCGTATCTGGACACCGTGCTGTTCATCCTGGGCGTCACCCGCGGAGAGATCGAGGCCGCCGACGCCGTCGACGGGACGCTGCGGCGCGTCGACATTCCCGACGGGGTCTGACGCCGCGGCGGACCCGTCAGACGACGACGGCGACGCGCTCGGCGGCCGCGGTCCCGGTGACCCCGTGCCAGGCCCGCGCCAGCAGTTCGACGGCTGCGGTGAGCTGCTCGTCGGGCAGCGTGTACGGCACGCGGAGGAACCGCTCCAGCGTGCCGTCGACGCCGAAGCGCGGGCCGGGCGGGATCTCCAGCCCCATCCGCGAGGCGGCCGCCGACAGCGCGGAACTCATGGGCGCGGGCAGCCGGATCCACAGCGACATGCCGCCGGTGCCGGGCAGGGGCTGCCAGTCCGGCAGCAGATCCTCGAGCAGGGACAGCAACAGGGCGCGTCGGCGCCGCAGGATGTCGCGGCGTTCCGGCATGACCTCGGCCTCGCTGGCCAGGAGCGACGCGGCCGCCAGCTGTTCGACGATGGCGGTGCCCATGTCGATGGACGGCCGCAGGGCGGCGATGGTCGCCAGGGTGGCGCGCTCGGCGCGGATCCAGCCGATGCGCAGTCCGCCCCAGAACGACTTGGACATCGACCCCACGGTCAGCACTAGGTCACGGCGCATGGTCATGGCGGCGGCCAGCGGAGCGGGCACGCGCTCGTCGAGCCACATGTCGGTGATGGTCTCGTCGACGATGGTGCGGGTGCGCGTCTCGGCGATCACGCGGGCCAGATCCGTGCGTTCGGCCGCACCGAGCGTGAGCCCCGTCGGGTTGTGGTTGTCGGGAATGAGGTAGGCCAGTGAGGGGGCCAGTTGGCGCATCGCGGCCTCGACGGCTCCGATCTCCCAGCCCTCGTGGGTGACCGCGACCGGCACGGGCCGGATGCCGCGGGTGGCCATGGCCGACAGCGCGCCGTGATAGGTGGGCTGCTCGACCAGCACGCGGTCGCCGGGGGAGGTGTAGGTGGCCAGGATCAGGCCGATGGCGTGCAGTGCGCCGGTGGTCACCATGATCTCGTCGGGATGTGTGGGAAGTCCACGCGCAGAGTATCTTTCGGCCAGCCGCTCGCGCAGCACGGGCACGCCGGTCAGCTCCACCCCGATGTCGTGCAGATAGGGCGTCACCTGTACGGCGGCATCGGCGAACGCACGCGCGGTCACCGCGGCGGGGGCGGCGAACGTCGCGGCGGCCAGGTTCACCGTGCCCGCGCCGGGGACCGGTGTCGCGGTCGGCGGGGGCACCGGGGGCACGCCGGCGACCGGCAGCGCGGTGGTGCTGCGGGCGCCGCGGCGAGCCACCAGATATCCCTCGTCGCGCAGGTGGGCGTAGGCCGCGGTGACCGTGGTACGCGAGACGTGCAGCGTCTCGGCCAGGGCCCGTTCGCTGGGCAATTGGGCGCCGACGGGCACGCGGCCGTCGATGACGAGCATGCGCAGCCCGTCGGCGAGGCCGAGGTAGGCCGGACCGCTGGCGTTCGCAGTACGCCAGTTGCCGAGTTCGCGGGCGAGGAGATCGACGTCGAGGCGGCGCATGCGAGCCAGTTTGCCTCAACTGGATATTGCTGACAAGGAAATCGATAGCCAATATCGAGACATGGCTTCGAACTGGACCTCTCGCATGACGCGTTCGGCGCGTCGGTTCGGCACCGTCTTTCGCACCGAACCGCGGCACGGAATACCCGCGGACCGCAGCGATGGCGACGCCGACTGGCGCCGCACGAAGGCCGACCTCGACGCCATCCGCGCCCGCTTCCCCGACCACGCGTGACCCGCGCGCTGACGCGCACCGGCGCGCTGTTGGCCGGGCTGGTCGGTTACGGCTCCTCGATGGCCCTCATGGTCCAGGCCCACCTCGGCCTGGATCCGTGGGACGTCTTCCACCAGGGGCTCGCCCAACGCACCGGCATGACGATCGGGGTGGCGTCGGCGGTGGTCGGCGTCGCCGTGCTGCTGGCCTGGATCCCGCTGCGCAACCGCCCCGGCATCGGCACCGTCGCCAACGTCGTGGTCATCGCCGTCACGGTCGACGTCGGCGTGGCCCTGCTGCCGGCGCCGGACCACCTGGTCGGGCGCGCCGCGATGCTGCTGGGCGCGGTCCTGCTGAACGCGGTGAGCACCGTGCTCTACATCGCCGCCGGCCTCGGTCCCGGGCCCCGCGACGGCCTGATGACGGGACTCGTTGCGCGGACCGGTCTTTCGGTGCGATTGGTGCGCACGTCCATCGAGGCGACCGTGCTGGCCGTCGGCTGGCTGCTCGGCGGCACGGTCGGGGTGGGCACCCTGGTCTACGCCTTCGGCATCGGGCCGCTGGTGCAACTGGTGCTGCGGGTGACGCCACGCCGCTGGCTCGCCGGCAGCGGGTGGGCCTTCACCCAACCCGCCGTGTCTACGATGGGCGCGTGTCCCAGGCCGGAGATCGAGACGAGCAGCCAGACGCCGGAGTCGACCCAGACCTGCTGATCGACTTCCGCCGGGTCAGCCTCCGCCGCGGCGGCAAGACGCTGGTGGGGCCCCTGACCTGGGCGGTGGAACTCGACGAACGCTGGGTGGTGATCGGGCCCAACGGGGCGGGCAAGACGTCGCTGCTGCGCATCGCGGCCGCCATGGACCATCCGTCGTCGGGAACGGCGTACGTGCTGGGCGAGCGGCTGGGCCGCACGGACATGGCCGAGCTGCGGTCGCGGGTGGGCCTGAGCAGTTCGGCGCTGTCGCAGAAGGTGCCCGACGACGAGGTGGTGCGCGACCTGGTGGTCTCGGCCGGCTACGCCGTGCTGGGCCGGTGGCGCGAGCGGTACGACGACGTGGACTACGCCCAGGCCGTCGACATGCTCGAGAGCGTCGGCGCCGAACACCTCGCCGAACGCACCTACGGCACGTTGAGCGAGGGCGAGCGCAAGCGCGTGCTCATCGCGCGCTCGATGATGACCGATCCCGAACTGCTGCTGCTCGACGAGCCGGCCGCCGGTCTGGACCTCGGTGGCCGCGAGGAGCTGGTGGCGCGGCTGGCCGACCTGGCCGCCGACCCCGACGCGCCGGCGACCGTCCTGGTGACCCACCACGTCGAGGAGATCCCGCAGGGCTTCAGCCACTGCCTGCTGCTGTCGGAGGGCGAGGTCGTCGCGTCCGGTCTGCTCACCGACGTGCTGACGGCCGAGAACCTCTCCGCGGCGTTCGGGCAGTCGATCGCGCTGGAGATGATCGACGGGCGATACTTCGCGCGGCGCACCCGCGCCCGCGCGGCACACAGGAGGCGTGCATGACCGGGTCCCGTTCCACCGATCCCCTGGTGCCACGGCCGGCATCGACGGTGATGCTCGTCCGCGAACGCGGCGAGGTCGGCGGCATCGAGGTGTTCCTGATGCGCAGGCACTCCCAGATGGACTTCGTCGCCGGGGTCATGGTGTTCCCCGGCGGTGGCGTCGACGACCGCGACCGCACCACCGACATCGCGTGGTACGGGCCGGAGCCCGCGTGGTGGGGCGAGCGGCTGGGCGTGGCATCCGACCTGGCGACGGCGCTGGTGTGCGCGGCGGCCCGCGAGACGTTCGAGGAGTCGGGCGTGCTGTTCGCCGGGGCCGCCGACGATCCCGACGTGCTGGTCGACGACGCCTCGGTCTACCGCGCCCAGCGGGCGGCCCTGGCCGATCGGTCGCTGTCGTTCGCCGACTTCCTGCGCGACGAGAAGCTGATGCTGCGCGCCGATCTGCTGCGCCCGTGGGCCAACTGGATCACCCCCGAGGAGGAGCGCACCCGCCGCTACGACACGTACTTCTTCGTCGGCGCCCTGCCGGAGGGGCAGCGCGCCGACGGCGAGAACACCGAGACCGACCAGGCGTTCTGGACCACGCCGTCGGCGGCGCTCGGCGAGTTCGAGGCGGGCCGGTCGTTCCTGCTGCCGCCCACGTGGTCGCAGTTGGATTCGCTGGCCGGGCGCACGGTCGCCGACGTGCTGGCCGACGAGCGCGACATCGTCGCCATCCAGCCCACGCTGCGTGCCGACGAGATCCAGGGCAGCTGGAGCATCGAGTTCTTCAACAGCGAGCGCTACAACGCCGCCCGCAATCACCGCGCCCCGTGAGCGAGTTCGTCTCCACCCACGTGCGGGACGACATCGGCACGCTGCTGCTGTCGCGGCCACCGTCGAATGCGCTCACCCGCCAGCTGAACCGCGAGATCGTCGCTGCCGCAGCCGAACTCGACGCCGACCCGCGGGTCCGCAGCGTCGTGCTCTACGGCGGCCACGAGATCTTCTGCGCGGGCGCCGACCTGGGCGAGCGCGGCACGCTCGACGCCGCCGAGGACGCCGCCGCCGAGGACGTGGCGCGTCGCGCCCGCGAGGCGGTGGCCGCCATCGCCAAGCCGACCGTCGCCGCGATCACGGGGTACGCGTTGGGCTCCGGGCTCGCGCTGGCGCTGGCCGCCGATTGGCGCGTCTCCGGTGACAACGCGAAGTTCGGTGCCACCGAGATCCGCGACGGGCTGCCGGTGGCCCCCGACGCCGCGGCCCGGCTGGCGCGGGTGATCGGGGAGAGCCGGGCCAAGGCGCTGGTGTTCAGCGGTCGCTTCGTGGCCGCCGAGGAGGCGCGCACGCTGGGTCTGGTCGACGAACTGTGCGCACCCGACCACGTCTACGACGCCGCGCTCGCGTGGACGGCGACCGTCGCCGATGCGCCGCGCGCAGCGTTGGCCGCAGCCAAGGGTGCGTTCACCTGAGCGCAGCGGGCCATTAGGCTGCCCTACATGACGAGCACCGACAACGGGACCGAGGTCTCGGACCCGGCTCCCCACCCGCACGCGACCGCGGAAGAGGTCGAGGCGGCGCGCCACGACACCAAGCTGGCCCAGGTGCTGTACCACGACTGGGAGGCCGAGAGCTACGACGACAAGTGGTCGATCAGCTACGACCAGCGCTGCATCGACTACGCGCGCGGCCGCTTCGACGCCATCGTGCCCGACGACGTGCAGCGTGACCTGCCCTACGAGCGCGCCCTCGAGCTGGGCTGCGGCACCGGCTTCTTCCTGCTCAACCTGATGCAGTCCGGGGTCGCCCGCCGCGGGTCGGTCACCGACCTGTCGCCCGGCATGGTCAAGGTCGCCACCCGCAACGGGCAGGGGCTGGGCCTGGACGTCGACGGCCGGGTCGCCGACGCCGAGGGCATCCCCTACGAGGACGACACGTTCGACCTGGTCGTCGGCCACGCCGTGCTGCACCACATCCCCGACGTCGAGCTGTCGCTGCGCGAGGTGGTGCGCGTCCTGAAGCCGGGTGGCCGGTTCGTGTTCGCCGGGGAGCCCACCGCCAAGGGCAACGTGTACGCCCGCAACCTGTCGACGCTGACCTGGCACACCGCCACCACCATCACCAAGCTGCCCGGCCTGCAGGGCTGGCGGCGGCCGCAGGCCGAACTCGACGAATCGTCGCGGGCGGCGGCCCTGGAGGCCGTCGTCGACCTGCACACGTTCGAGCCGAGCGACCTCGAGCGCATGGCGACGCGCGCCGGTGCCGTCGACGTCCGGACCGCCAGCGAGGAGTTCACCGCGGCCATGCTGGGCTGGCCCGTGCGCACCTTCGAGGCGTCGGTCCCGCCGGGACGCCTCGGCTGGGGATGGGCGAAGTTCGCGTTCCGGAGCTGGACGACGCTCAGCTGGGTCGACGCCAACCTCTGGCGCCACGTGGTGCCCAAGGGCTGGTTCTACAACGTCATGGTCACCGGGGTGAAGCCGCACTAGCGCCAGGCGACCGGGTGTGGCACTCGTGTTCGGCGTCGACGACGTCGCCTACCTGAGGGGTGTCGACGGCCGCGCCGCGCTGGCCGAGGTGGGGGCACTCGACCTCGCCGACGCCACCCGCATCGCCGACGTCTCGCGGTTGCGGGAGCGCTTCGGCGAACGCGCAGCGGCGCTGCTGGAGACCGTGCTGCTGCGCAGGCGGGCGGCCGCGAAGTTCGCCGACGCGCAGCGCTGGCTGTTCACCGACGAGGCGTTGCAGCAGGCCACCGCCGAACCCGTTGCCGCACACCGTGCCTCGCGCTTGACGGGCGCCGTCGTGCACGACGTCACGTGCTCCGTCGGCGCCGAGTTGGCGGCGTTGCGCACCACCGCGGCCACCGTCGTCGGCAGCGACCTGGACCCCGTGCGCCTGGCGATGGCGCGCCACAACGTGCCCGACGTCGCGGTGCTGCGGGCCGACGCGTTGCGCCCCGTCACCCGCGACGCGGTGGTCGTGGCGGACCCGGCGCGCCGCAGCGGCGGCCGCCGCCGGTTCGACCCGCGCGACTACACACCCGCCCTGGACGCGCTGTTCGACGCCTACCGGGGGCGGGCGATGGCCGTGAAGTGCGCTCCCGGCGTCGATTTCGCGCGGCTGGCCGACCTGGGTTTCGCCGGAGAGGTGGAGGTGACGTCGCTCGCGGGCAGTGTCCGCGAGGCCTGCCTGTGGACGGCGCCCCTCACCGAGCCGGGCGTCTCGCGGCGCGCGACGGTCCTCGACCGCGGCGAGACCCTCACCGACGTCGATCCGGACGATTGCGCGGTGGCGCCCGCGGGCCGGTGGATCGTCGATCCCGACGGCGCCGTGGTGCGCGCCGGCCTGGTCCGCCAGTACGCGGCGCGGCACGGCCTGTGGCAGCTCGATCCGGACATCGCGTACCTGTCCGGCGACGACGTGCCGCCGGGCGTCCGGGGTTTCGAGGTGCTCGACCAGGTCGACCTCAAGCGGCTGCGCGGCGTCCTCGCCGCGGGTGACGTCGGCGCCGTCGAGATCCTCGTCCGCGGGGTGGACGTGGACCCCGACGCCCTGCGCAGGCAACTCAAGCTGCGCGGCACGCAGCACCGTTCGGTCGTGGTCACGCGCCTCGGCGCCCGCGGCGCGGATCGCGTCGTCGCCTACGTGTGCAGGCCGTCACGCTGACGCCGCAGGTCGCGATGTCGCAGGTATCGTGGCGGCGGCGGCGCCCACGCCGCCTTCTTCTCGGTGGAGGACTTCGATCCATGCGCATTCCCGCAGCGGCCGCTGCCCTCGCGACGGCCGTGACGATCGGCGTGGCCGGTCTCCCGACGGCCACCGCGGCACCGCCGACCTGTGCCGATCTCTCCGGCGTCGTCGACGGTGCGTCGACGTGCCGGATCCAGGCCACCGACCCGGCCTACTCGTTGGACATCACCTACCCCACGAACTACCCGGATCCGGGCCCGCTGTTCGACTACGTCAAGCAGACGCGCGACGGGTTCCTCAACGTCGCGAAGATGCCCGGCGGTCACGACCGGCCCTATGAGCTGGACACCACGTCCACCGAGTACTCCTCCGACCTGCCGCCGCGGGGCACCCAGAGCGTGGTGCTCAAGACCTTCCAGGACGTCGGCGGCGCCCATCCTCAGACGTTCTTCGAGTCGTTCACCTGGGATCAGGGGCTGCGCAAGCCGATCACGATCGACACGCTGTTCCGGCCGGGCACGCTGCCGTTCCCGGTGATCCTGCCGATCGTCAGCGGTGAGCTGACCAAGCAGGCGGGCCAGCCCGTGGACATCCCGCTCGGGGTGGGCCTGGACCCGCAGAGCTACCAGAACTTCGCGCTCACCAACGATGCCCTGATCTTCTTCTTCAGCCAGGGCGAACTGCTCCCCGAGTCGGCGGGCGCGCTGCAGGTGTCGGTGCCGCGCGCGGCGGTCGACGCCATGCTCGCCTGACGGCGCCGGGACCTCACCGCGTCGGTTGCGGTTGGTCCGTCCGCTCGGTGCGGGGTTGGTAGGACTCCCAGAACGTCGCCCCCGGGATGCCCAGTGCCAGCGGGTCGAAGATCGGGTCGACGCCGCTCTTCTTCTGCCTCTCGTAGTCCCACAGCGCCCGGTAGGCGGGGCGCTGCAAGATGATGATGCCGATGATGTTGAGCCACGCCATGAGCCCGACGCCGATGTCGCCCAGCGTCCACGCATCCGACGCCGTCGACACCGCGCCTGCCGCGACCGACACCAGGATCAGGGCCTGCAGCAGCAGGGTGGCGTTGGAGCCCACGGTGCCGCGGATCACCGGCACCGACGTCGTCGCCGCCGTGCCCAACATGAACCGCAGGTTGGTCTCCGCCATGTAGTAGTAGGCGATCAGGGTGGTGAAGCAGAAGAACGCCAGGGATACCGCGACGAAGCTGGACCCCGCGCCGGCCCACAGCGTGTCGAACCCCACCTGCGCGAACGTCGGGCCGACCTCGGCGTCGGTGGGGAGCAGACCGCCCTCGGCGAGGACCGCGCCATCCGCGGTCTCGCCGTCGAAGACCCGGTAGGCGCCGGTCGACAAGATGAGGAAACCCGTCGCCGAGCAGATGAACAACGTGTCGACGTAGACCGCGAACGCCTGCACCAGACCCTGTTTCGCCGGGTGGGAGACCTCGGCGGCCGCCGCGGCGTGGGGTCCCGTGCCCTGGCCGGCCTCGTTGGAGTAGATGCCGCGCTTGACGCCCCACATGATCGCCGAACCGATGATGGCCCCGAAGGCGGAGTCCACGCCGAAGGCGCTGGAGAAGATCAGCGAGATCACCGCGGGCACCTGGTCTGCGTTGACCGCGACGATCACCAGCGTCAAGAGGATGTACACGATCGCCATGAACGGCACCACGATCGACGCGAAGGCGGCGATCCGCTTGACGCCGCCGATGATCACGAACGCCAGCACGATCACGGTGCCCACCGCCACCCACCAGGTGGAGAAGCCCCACGCCGAGTTCATCGCCGATGCCATCGAGTTCGATTGCACGCTGGGCAACAGCACCCCGCACGCCAGCACCGTGACCGCGGCGAAGACGAAGCCGTACACGCGGAACGCGCCGCGGGCGCGGGTGTGCGCGAACGCCCGGCTGAGGTAGTAGGCAGGCCCGCCCCGATACTCGCCGGTCAGCGGATCCTTGGTCTTGTAGATCTGGCCCAGCGTGCATTCGACGAACGACGTCGACGCCCCCAGGAACGCCACCAACCACATCCAGAACAGCGCCCCGGGTCCGCCGAACGCGATCGCCGTGGCGACACCGGCGATGTTGCCCGTCCCGACGCGTCCGGCGAGCGACATGGTCAGCGCCTGGAACGACGACACCCCGGCCGGCGACTTCTCGCCGGTGAGCATCAGTCGGATCATCTCCCTGACCTGACGCACCTGGACGAACCGCGACCGGATCGAGAAGTAGACGCCCGCGCCCAGGCACAGATAGACCAGGGCATTGCTCCAGACGTAGCCGTTGACCGCGTTCAGGAATTCCGACAACGTTGCCTCCCTCGGGTGGTGTCTCGTCAGCTGGCAATGCGCTGCAAGCTACCTGGGAATGATGGCGGGGTGTCGCGATCGGTCGATTACGGCGATGTCACGCCGGTGTTGCCGGTGCCCAGAGCAGGTGGCCCAGAGCAGGTGGCCCGAGCAGGTGGGCCAGAGCAGGTGGCCCAGAGCAGGTGCTCAGGCCGGCGCGAAACCAAAGACGCGGCCGTCGCTGGTGGCCGCGACCACCCGACGGTCGTGGCCCACCGAGACGCCGACGGGGTAGCCCTCGGCGTTGGGCAGCGGGTAGGAGTTCAGCGTGCGGCCGTCGGCCGGGTCGAACGCCAGCAGCGCCATCCCGCTCTCGCCGTCGCGGGCCACCGTGTACGCCACGCCGTCGCCGGCGCGGCTGGAGGTCGCCAGCGGTTGCACGTCCTCGCGCGTCCACGCCACCTCGCCGCGGTCGCCGTCGTCGCGGACGCCGACGAGGCGGGCGCCCGGCCCGCCGCCGGCCACGAGCATGCCGTCGGGGGTCACCGATGGCGGTGTCTGCGGTTGGAAGCCGAGGTCCACCGACCACTTCACGGAGCCGTCGTCGGCGGACAGGGCCCACAGGTGCCGGTCGCGGCCGTCGACGTAGACGGTGCGGCCGTCGGCCGACACCACGGGGCTGGCCAGCGGGCCACCGCCGACGTCGGTGCTGGTCCACTCGCGCGTCAGCAGGGGGGACTGGCCCTGCCGGTAGCGCAGTCCGACCAGGACCGGACGCTCGGCGCCGGGCTCCCACAGGCTCGTCACGATCATCCCGGTCTGCGCGGAGAACGCCGGCGCCGCCGCGATGGGACACCCGGCCTTGGCCGGCTGGCAGTCGGCGAGACCGCGCTCGGAGTTCTTGGGGTCGACGCCGGCGACGAGGTCCATCGGCGTCCCCACGACCGTGCCGCGGTGGGCGTCGAACACCAGCACCTGGCCGAGGTGGGTGACGACGAGCAACTGGCCGGGGGCGATCAGGCGCGGGGTCAGGGGCAGCCCGATGACCGGTTGGCGCCAGCGGATCCACTGCGTCGGGGGAAACGACAGCACCGCGCCGGGCTGACCGACGTAGAGGTTGTCGAACCCGTCGAACAGCGGCCCCGACAGTCCGCCGCCCTGCCACAACCGGGAGCACCACCGCTGCCGGGCGCGGTTGTCGACCTCCCACACCATCAGTGAGCAGCCCGCCGCGGTCTGGCCGTTGACGGCGAGGTAGTTGCCCGATCCCAGCGCGACCTGGGCGCCGAGGGCACCCTTGACCGAGCGCCGCCAGTCCGGGCGCAGCGCCGGTGCGCCGTCGACGGGGGAGAAGCTGCTGTTGGCGGCGTCGGCGTACTGGGCGGCCCAGCCCTGCGCCGCGTGCGCCTGCACCCATTCGTCGGTGGTGGAACACGCGGTCGGGGCGAGTGCCACCGCCAGGGCGGCCGCGGCGCTGACCAGTCGGCGCACGGCCGTTCGTCGATCGGACATCGAGATCCGAGACTATCCCGACGACCGGGGCGAGTTGGCGTAGCGACCCGGCAAGCGCGGTCGCGTCCTCGCGTAGGCTGTGCCGCCATGACCACGATGTGGGGTGCTCCGATTCACGTTCGGTGGCGTGGCTCCCGGTTGCGTGATCCGCGGCAGGCGCGCTTCCTGACCAGGGCGTCGTTGCGGTGGGTCATCGACAACAAGGCCTATACGCCCTGGTACCTGGTGCGCTATTGGCGGCTGCTGAAGTTCAAGCTCGCCAACCCGCACGTCATCACGCGCGGCATGGTGTTCCTGGGCAAGGGTGTCGAGATCCAGGCCACGCCGGAGCTGGCCACCCTGGAGATCGGCCGGTGGGTGCACATCGGCGACAAGAACACCATCCGCTGCCACGAGGGGTCGCTGCGCTTCGGCGACAAGGTGGTGCTCGGACGCGACAACGTCATCAACACCTACCTCGACATCGAGTTGGGCGACTCGGTGCTGATGGCCGACTGGTGCTACGTCTGCGACTTCGACCACCGGATGGACAGCGTCGAGATGCCGATCAAGGACCAGGGTATCGTGAAGGCCCCCGTGCGCATCGGCCCGGACACCTGGGTGGCCGCCAAGGTCACGGTGTTGCGGGGCACCTCGGTGGGCCGGGGCTGCGTGCTCGGCGCGCACGCGGTGGTCAAGGGCGAGGTGCCGGACTACTCGATCGCCGTCGGCGCCCCCGCCAAGGTCGTGAAGAACCGCAAGCTGGCCTGGGAGACGTCGGCCGCCGAGCGGGCCGAGCTGGCGGCCGCCCTGGCCGACATCGAGCGCAAGAAGGCGTCCCGCTAGGAGGCGGACACGGTCGGCCTGCGGGCGGCCGCGGGGATGAGCAGGGTCGCGACCAGTCCGCAGGCGATGAAGCCGGCAGCCAGGTAGGCGGCCACCGACACCCCGTCGGCGAGGGCCGCGTCCGCGGCCCGTGCGATGGCCGACGTCTCGGGCCGCGCCGCGAATCCCTCGATCGCCGCGCCCGCGCTGTCGGTGATGGCCCCGCGTGCGGCGGCGGCGGGGGCCTGCGGCACCCCCGAGTCGGCCAACCGGGTGTCCAGCGACGACCCGAGCACCGTGAAGAAGGTCGTGGTGAGCAGCGCGATCCCGAGTGCGGATCCCAGCTGGCGGCTGGCGCTCTGGATGCCCGAGGCCTGCCCCGAGGACGCCTCGGGCACCTCGTCGAGCACGACGTTGGTGACCTGCGCGGTGGCGAACCCGACCCCGACGCCATACCCGAAGAGCGCGAGAGCCAGCTGCCACCAGGCGGTCTCGGTGCCGGCGAGCGCTCCGACCGCCACCAACCCGACCGCCTCGAACGCGAGCCCGACGCGGACGAAGGTGAGCGGCGTGGCCGCCACCCCGAAGCTGATGCCGCTGGCGGCGAAGCTGCCGATCGCGATCGGCACCAGTGCCAGACCGGCCGCGACGGGGGAGTAGCCCATGCCGAACTGCAGCCACAGCGGCAGCACGGCGACGATGCCGAACTCGCCGACCCCGATGATGAGGGTGGCGACGTTGCCGCCGCGGAACGAGGCGATCGAGAACAGCCCGACGTCCACCAGCACCAGGTCGGCGCGCGCGGACCTGGCCAGCGCGACTTGACGAATCACGAAGAGCGTCATCGCGGTTGCCGACCACAGTGCGGCCACCAGCGCGGGCGACGGTCCGGAGTCCCAGGTCACCCCGAACGGGTGCACGGGTGTCACGATCAGCAGCCAGCCGTAGCGGCGGCCCTCGATCAGCGCGAACGCCAGCAGGCCGAGCCCGACGATGGACAGGGCGCCGCCCACGAGGTCGAGCGTGCCGGGGGTGCGGGGTGAGCGCTCGACGAAGCAGAGCGCTCCGACCACGATGACGACCACCAGCGGAATGTTGACGCCGAAGGCCCAGCGCCAGCTGAGATGCTCGGCGAGCCAGCCGCCCAGCAGCGGTCCGAGCGCCGATCCGGCGCCGATCGTGGAGCCCCACACCGCGAATGCCTTGGCGCGGGCCGGTCCGCTGAACAGGGCGTTGAGCAGCGCCAGCGACGTCGGCAGGATGAGCGCACCGCCGACGCCCTGCGCCAGGCGGGCGCCGATGAGCACCGCGCCGGTCGGGGCGATGCCCGCCACCAGGCTGGCCGCACCGAATGCCACCGCGCCGGTGACGAAGACGCGTCGGGCGCCGACGATGTCCGAGATGCGGCCGACCACCAGCAGCAGTGCGGCGAAGACGATGGCGTAGGACTCCTGGACCCATTGCGTGGCAACCGAATCGATGCCCAGGCTGCGCACGATGGACGGGACGATGACGTTGACGATGGTCGTGTCGACGACGATCAGGGCGACGCCGAGCGCGATCACGACGAGGGCGAGCCAGCGACGTCGTTCGGGGCGCATCGTATCCATCTCCTCCGTAAAGAATCTTCACGATGAAGATAATCATGGTCGGCGCGCCGCGCAATTCCCGGGGGAGGATCATGGACGACGTGACAGCCGACCGCCGCGCCGACGACACGGCCCCCAGTGACTCGCTGGTGCGGTTGCTGCGCCGGTACGGGTCGGTCCATCACCGCTACGCCCGGGCGTTCGCCGACTGGATCGGCCTGCACGCCACGGATGCCGAAGCGCTGCTCGCGATCTCGGAGGCCGAGATGCGCGACGATCCGCTGACGCCTGCCCGGTTGTCCGCCTGGTTGTCGCTGTCCAGTGGGGCGACGGCGACCCTGCTCAAGCGGCTGGAACGTGCCGGCTACGTCGTGCGATCCCGGGAACACGACGATCGGCGCATCGTCACCCTGCGTGCCGGATCCGACGTGATCGGTCGCGCCGTGCGGTTCTTCACCCCCCTCGGCGCGCGGCTCGACGCCCTGGTCGACACCTACTCGGCGGCCGATCTGGCGCGCTTCGAACGGTTCCTCGACGAGGTCACCGAGGCCATGTCCGACCATCTGGCACGCCAGCTCGTGGATGCCGCACCGCACCGCATTGACGACGGCGGTGAGGACACCGCGGACGACCGACGGCGCTAGCGGCCCGGCAGCGGCCGTTCCACGATGGTGCGGCGCCGGTGCGGCTCGCGCTCGCGACGCTTGGCCGCCAGGTACACCTGGGCGGTCTCCTCGGCCACCGTGTGCCATTCGAAGTCGGCGGTGAGCCGCTCGCGCGCGGCCACCGCGCGCCGCTGTGCCGCCTCGGGATCGTCGAGGACGCGGCGCACCGCGGCGGCCAGCGCGGCCACGTCGCGCGGCGGGAACGACAGCCCCGTCCGTCCGTCGATGACGGCCTCGCCCAGGCCGCCCACGTCGGCCACCACCAGCGGGGCGCCGGTGGCCGCGGCCTCCAGGGCGACGATGCCGAACGGTTCGTAGTGGCTCGGCAGGACGGCGGCGTCGGTGGCGTGCAACATCTCCACCAGGTCGGCGTGACCGAGGCGGCCGACGAATCGAACGCACTTGAGCACCTTGTGCTTTCGCGCCTGCGCCAGCAGCCACTCCTGCTGGGTGCCGTCGCCGGCAATGGTCAGCGTGGTGCCCGGGTGGGTGCGCCGGATCCGCGGCAGTGCGGCGATGGCCTCGTGGACGCCCTTCTCGTACTCCAACCGACCCAGGTACAGCAGTCGCGGCGGCCCGCCGTGCGCCGCGCGCCGGGCGAACGGCCACAGCGCGGCGTCGATGCCGTTGCGGATGACGTGCGTCTCGGCCAGCCCCGGCCCGAACAGCTCGACGACCTCCTCGCTCATCGAGGCCGAACACGTGATGAGCGAATCGGATTCGTGCACCAGCCAGGACTCGATGGCGTGCACCTGTCTGCTGATGGCACCCGACACCCAGCCCGAGTGCCTCCCCGCCTCGGTCGCGTGAATCGTGGAAACCAGTGGTACGTCGAAGAATTCGGCCAACGCGATCGCGGGGTGGGCCACCAGCCAATCGTGGGCGTGCACCACGTCGGGCGCCCAGCGGCCCGACGGCCCCGAGATCGCCAGCCCGGTACGCACCATGGCATGCCCCATCGCCAGCACCCACGCCATCATGTCGGCGCCGAAGGCGAACTCGTGCGGGTCCTGCGCCGCGGCGACGACGCGCACGCCCTCGACCATCTCGTCGGTCGACGGGTGCGTGCTGGGATCGGTGTCGGTGGGGCGGCGGCACAGCACCACCACCTCATGACCGGCGTCGGCCAGCGCGGTGGCCAGATGGTGCACGTGCCTGCCCAGCCCGCCGACGACCACCGGCGGGTACTCCCACGACACCAGCAGGACCTTCATCGGGTCCCCCGGCTCTTCGCCCGAGCGCTCATCGGGTCCCTCGGCTCTTCGCGCAAGCGCTCATCGGGTCCCTCGGCTCTTCGCGCAAGCGCTCATCGCGGCAACCTCCGGGCGTCCAGCGCCCCGAACATCCCGTCCGCGGCGTTCCAACCGTCGGCCAGGCGCTGCGCGTGGTCGTGGCGGCCCGCGGCGACCGCGCCGGCGATCTCGCGGGTGGCGTGCGCGTGGAGGTGCGCGCGGTAGCGGGCGTACTCGGCGGCGGTGTCCTTGCTCACCATGAACGGCCAGTCGCTCGACGCGGTCAGCAGAGCCTCGCGCAGGATCTGATCGGCTACGCGGTGGCGGCCGGGCGTCTCGGCCAGCGCCTTGTCGACGGTGGCCAGCGCGGTGTCGACCACCTCGGCGTTCAGCGTCACCAGGTCGGCGACCTGCTCGCCCGCCCACACCTGCCAGTCCTTGCCGGACCCCCACGAACTCGGTGGCAGGTCCACGGCCGACCCGACGAACCCCTCGGCGATGGCGTCGGACAGCGTCCCGACGCGCACACCGGCCGCAGGCAGGGCTCGCAGCACGCGCTCCAGCCACGTCGGCCCCTCGTACCACCAGTGCCCGAACAGTTCGGTGTCGAAGGCGGCGATGACGTGGGCGGGCCGCCCGGTGCGCTGCGATTCGGATGCCAGCCTGCGACGTACCACGGCGACGAAGTCCGCGACGTGGTCGTCGATGGTCGCGTCCGCGCGCCCCGGATCGTAGGGCGCCTTGTCCTCCGACGGCACGTGACGCCCGGTGACGCGGGCCGGCTTGAGCCCGGTGACGTGGTCGTAGGTGTGGAAGTCGCGGTAGTTGGCGTGCCCCGGGTAGCCGGACTTCGGGGACCAGACGCGATAGCTCACCTGCAGGTCGCGGCCGAACGCGATGACGTCGGAGTCCCCGACGGGCCTGCCGAGGGACGTGTCGCCGTGCAGCGAGGGTCCGTCGACCATGAAGTGGGTGACCCCGGCCGCGGCGTAGCCGGTCTCCATGCCGGGGGCGTACGCGCACTCCGGGGCCCAGATGCCGCCGGGCGTGCGGCCGAAGCGCTCGGCGGCGTCGGCGAGACCCTCGCGCAGGGCGAACTCGCGCAGCCGCGGATTCAGCAGTGGTTGGAACGGGTGGGACAGTGGGCCGCCCAGCAGCTCGATGGTCTGCGCGTCGACGAGCCTCCGCAGCAGGGGACTGCCGCCGTGGCGCCACGCCACCGCGAAGTCGTCGAGCGCCCGGTGGGCCTCGGCGCGCTCGCGACGCCCGAAATCCGCGGTGCGCGTTGCCGCTTCCCTGGCTCGCAACTCCCAGTTGCCCAGCCAGTGGTGCATGCCGGTGAGGCAGTAGGGGTCGTCCAGTTGGGCGGTGACCACCGGGGTCATGCCCAGGGTGAGCAGGTGGGCGCGCCCCTCGTCGGCCAGCGTCTGGAACACCCGCAGCAGCGGCAGGTACGAGGCGGCCCACGACTGGTAGAGCCACTCCTCGCCCACGGGCCAGCGGCCATGGTGCGCCAGCCACGGCAGGTGCGTGTGCAGCACCAGCGTGAACATGCCGGGCACCGTCGGGGCGGCGTTCGAGGGCGAACGGTCGTGTCCGAGGTCAGTCACGGCGCACCGCGATCGCCACCAGGTCCAGGCTGTGGTCGATGTCACGTTCTGCCGCGTCGACCAGGTCGAAGTCGGCGGTGCTCACCGACGCGACGTCGGCCAGCAGCTCGGCAGGCCAGGCGGTGCCCGCCAGCGCGCGGGTGATCTGGGCGTCGATGATCGACCCCCCGTGGCGGGCGTCCAGGTCGCGCAGGCGCGCACCGTGGAAGACGCCGAGCATGGCCTCCACGGAGAAGCCGTTGTCGGTGAGCAGCTCGGTGAGTTCCGCGGCGTTCAGCTCGCGCGTGTGGAACGGGTTGACGGGGGTGTCGCGGCCGGGGGAGAACGTGATGCGGTTGGGCGTCGACATCAGCAGCGCGCCGCCGGGACGCAGCACCCGGGCGCACTCGGCGACGAATTGCCCTTGGTCCCAGAGGTGTTCGATCACCTGGAAGTTCACGACGACGTCCACCTCGCCGGCAGCCAGCGGCAGCGCGGCCAGGTTGCCGTGACGCATCTCCACCCGCGGGTAGCGCGCGCGGACGTGCGCGACGGCGCTCTCGTCGTAGTCCACGCACACCACGCGGCGGGCGACGCCGGCGAGCAGGTCGGCGCCGTATCCCTCGCCGCTGCCCGCCTCGAGCACGTCCCGCCCGGCGCACCGCTGCGCGAGTCGCTCGTAGACCACCTCGTGGCGGCGGAACCAGTAGTTCTCCTCGGCGAGCCCGGGCACGGTCCGCTCGCCGGTGAGGGGCAGCGTCGGCTCGGAGACGGCACCGGCCTCGGACCGGCCTGCCTCGGACTGGTGGGACGAAATCGCGCTCATTGCCACGCAGGCTAACCCAGCCGAGTCGTTCGTCAGGGGTTCGCGCGGACGGGACGGTTGCCGGCCCGGTCGCTGCCGTCGTGGTCGCACCGCTCGTGATCCTCGACATGGGGACGTCGACAACCTAGTTGGACAAGCTATGGTGATGCTGCGTGACGCCCGAAGTTACCGTCGAGTAACATGTTGGTGTTCGCGACATACGTGGTACCGCGGCCGTAACAAGGTCTCATGTGAGGCCTCATCGAGGAGGACGAACCAGACTCATGGGAAACATCGTGGTCCTGATCAAGCAGGTCCCTGACTACGAAGATCGCAAGCTCGCCGACGACCACACGCTGGACCGTGCGGGTAGCGACGCGGTGCTCGACGAGATCAACGAGAAGGCCGTCGAGGTCGCGTTGCAGCTCAAGGAGAAGCACACCGACGCCGGCTACAACGTCGTCGTGCTGACCGCCGGCCCCGAGGGAGCCGAGACGGCGATCCGCAAGGCGCTGTCGATGGGCGCCGACGAGGCCTACCACCTCTCCGACGCCGGGCTCCACGGCTCCGACATCGTGCAGACCTCGTACGCGCTGGCCAGCGCCCTGGGGCAGATCCCGGACGTCGAGCTGGTCATCGCGGGCAACGAGTCCAGCGACGGCGTCGGCGGCGCGGTACCGGCCATCCTGAGCTACTACCTGGGCGTACCGCAGCTGACGCACATGCGCAGCATCGAGATCGCCGACGGCAAGATCACCGGCGAGCGTGAGACCGACGACGGCATCTTCGGCCTGGAGGCGTCGCTGCCCGCCGTGGTGAGCGTCAGCGAGAAGATCGTCGAGGACGCCCGGTTCCCGTCGTTCAAGGGCATCATGGCCGCCAAGAAGAAGACGGTCACCCCGCTGACGTTGGAGAGCGTCGGCGTCGAGTCGGGCATCGTCGGTGGCGACGACGCGTCGACCAAGGTGCAGAACGTGGCGCCCAAGCCGCCGAAGACCGCGGGCGAGAAGGTCACCGACGAGGGCGAGGGTGGTCAGAAGATCGCCGAGTACCTGGTCGCGCAGAAGCTCATCTAGCAGCCGACCCGACCGCATCCAGCCACATTCCCACCACGTTCGAAGACAAGAGGCGCAACAGCTATGACAGAAGTACTCGTGCTCGTCGAGCACGCTGAAGGAAATCTGAAGAGCATCACCGGCGAACTGATCACCGCCGCCCGCTCGCTGGGTGAGCCGTCGGCAGTGGTCGTCGGTGCCCCCGGCACCGCGGACAAGCTGGTCGACGGGCTCAAGGCGGCCGGCGCGGCGAAGGTCTACGTCGCCGAGTCGGACACCGCGGACGGCTTCCTGGTCGTCCCCAAGGTCGGCGTGCTGTCGGCGCTGATCGAATCGGCCGCCCCCGCCGGCGTGCTGGTGGCATCCACCGCCGAGGGCAAGGAGGTGGCCGGTCGCCTGGCCGCCGACACCGGCTTCGGTGTGCTGTGGGACGTCGTGGGCATCAAGGAGGGCGGCGTCGGCGTGCACTCCGTGTTCGGTGGTGCCTACACCGTCGAGGCGACGGCCGGGGACACCCCGATCATCGCGCTGCGTCCGGGTGCCGTCGAGGCGGCTCCCGAGGCCGGCGCCGGTGAGGTCGTCACCGTCGAGGTGCCCGAGGTGCCCGAGGGCGCGACGAAGATCGTGTCGCGCCAGCCCGCGCAGAAGAGTGCCCGCCCCGAGCTGACCGAGGCCAAGGTGGTCGTGGCCGGTGGCCGTGGCGTCGGCAGCAAGGACAACTTCAGCATCGTCGAGGACCTCGCCGACGCGCTCGGTGGCGCCGTGGGCGCCTCGCGCGCGGCCGTCGACTCCGGCTACTACGAGGGCCAGTTCCAGGTGGGGCAGACCGGTAAGACGGTCGCGCCGCAGCTGTACATCGCCCTCGGCATCTCCGGCGCCATCCAGCACCGGGCCGGCATGCAGACGTCCAAGACGATCGTCGTGGTCAACAAGGACGAAGAGGCGCCGATCTTCGAGATCGCCGACCTCGGCGTCGTGGGCGACCTGTTCAAGGTCACCCCGCAGCTGACCGACGCCGTCAAGGCGCGCAAGGGCTGATCCGCTACCGGCTGATCGTTACCGAGGCCCCGGTGTTCCACGGAACACCGGGGTTTCGTCGTTCGTGGATGAATCACGCGCCCGCGCGCCGTTGTCATGGGTAGGTTCGGTGAAACGGAGGCGACCCCCATGAGCGCGCTGGAAACCGTGGTACGGCAGCGTCGGTCCACACGAATGTTCTTGCCGGACAAGCCGGTACCGCACGAGGTCCTCGAGGAGGCGGTGGCCATCGCCACCCGGGCCCCGTCGAACTCCAACACCCAACCGTGGCACGTGTACTTCGCCACCGGCGAGCGCAAGCGGCGGTTGGTGACGGCGCTGCTCGACGCCGTCGACGACCATCCCCCCACCATCGCCTCGGCGGGCCTGCCGGAGACGTTCGCGCACCGGCGCGCCGCGAGCGGGGCGCTGATCTACGGGGCGATGGGCATCGAACGCGGCGACGTGGTCGGCCGGTGGGCCGCGCAGCGCCGCAACTGGGAGTTCTTCCGTGCCCCCGTGGCGGGCGTCGTCTGCATGCACCGCGACTTCGGCGACGTCGACGCCCTCGGCGTCGGCATGTTCCTGCAGACCTTCCTGCTGGCGCTGACCGAGCGGGGCGTGGGCAGCTGCGTCCAGGTGTCCATCGCGCTGTACCCCGACGTGCTGCGCGAGCAGTTGGACATCCCCGACGAGCAGAAGGTGCTGTGCGGGATCTCCATCGGTTACCCCGACCCGGCCTTCGCCGCCAACTTCGTCACCACCCCCCGCGACGACGTCGCGCAGAACGTGGTGTTCCTGGATCGCTGACCCACCCACCACCCGCGATCGCCGACCCACCCACCACCCGCGATCGCTGACCCACCCACCACCCGCGATCGCTGACCCACCCACCACCCGCGATCGCCGACCGCACGCAGTCGTCACCCAGCGTGCACGCACACGTCACGCCGCCGTAGGAGTATCGCCGGACGGCTGCGCGACCGTACGGCCATGAGCACAGCATCCGTACTCATCGCCGCCGACGAGACCGATGGCCCGGCGCCCGCCACCGATGGCCCGCGCTACACCCTGCTGCTGTCCACCGACGCCTCCCTGATCGATGCCGCACAGCGACTGCGGCACCAGGTGTTCACCTCCGAGCCCGGATACGCGCTCGCCGGTGCCCCCGACGGCCGCGACGCCGACCGCTTCGACGAGTTCTGCGACCACCTGTTGGTGCGCGAGGACACCACCGGCGAACTGGTCGGGTGCTACCGCATGCTGCCCCCGCCGGCAGCCATCGCCGCGGGCGGGCTCTACACCGCCACCGAATTCGACGTCGGTGCGCTCGACGCCCTCCGGGGATCGCTGGTGGAGATGGGCCGCGCCGTGGTGCGCCACGACCACCGCAACGGCGGCGTGGTGTTGCTGATGTGGGCGGGCATCCTGGCCTACCTCGACCGCTGCGGCTACGACTACGTGACCGGCTGCGTCTCGGTGCCCGTGCAGGGGTCGCCCCTGGAGGCGCCGGGCACCCAGCTGCGCAGCGTCCGGGACTTCGTCCGCAAGCGGCACGCGTCGCCCTACCAGCTGCGGCCCTACCGACCGGTGATCGTCGACGGCCGCGGCCTCGACGACGTCGAGCCGCCCGCCCGGGTCGTCATGCCGCCGCTGATGCGCGGCTACCTGCGACTGGGTGCGCGGGTCTGCGGCGACCCGGCCCACGATCCCGACTTCGGGGTGGGCGACTTCCCGGTGCTGCTCGACAAGCGGGAGGCCGACGTGCGCTACCTCAAGCGACTGCGGTCGGTGGGGCAGGCCGGCGACGTGGCGGGCGGCGCGACCGACGGGGCGTCCCGATGACCACCACCGAGCACTCCTGGCTGCCGCGGGCGTCGTGTGACCAAAGCTGCATCCACCTCGAGCTCTCCCACTCGTCGCGGCGCGCCGTGGTGATCGTCCGGACCACCGCGCGCATCCTGTGCGCCGTCGCCCTGTTCACGTGCGTGCCCCTGCTCGCCGTGCCGCTGCCGGGCCAGTCCCGCGTGCAGCGCGGCTACTGCCGGCTCGTGCTGCGCTGCCTCGGCGTGCGAATCACGCTGTCCGGCGGGCCGATTCGCAACCTGCAGGGCGTCCTGGTGGTCAGTGGTCACGTGTCCTGGGTCGACGTCTTCGTCATCGGCGCGGTGCTGCCGGGTTCCTTCGTCGCGCGCGCCGACCTCATCGACTGGCCGGTGCTCGGCTGGGTCACGCGGCTGATGAAGGTGATCCCGATCGAGCGCGCCAGCCTGCGCAGGCTGCCCGAGGTCGTCGCGACCGTCGCCGCCCGGCTGCGCGAGGGCCACACCGTCGTCGCGTTCCCCGAGGCCACCACCTGGTGCGGTCTGGGCTACGGCCGCTTCCGCCCGGCGATGTTCCAGGGTGCGGTGGACGCGGGCCGACCGGTACAGCCGCTGCGCCTGACCTATCACCACCGCGACGGGGCCCCCTCGACGGTGCCCGCCTTCATCGGCGACGACTCGCTGCTGAACTCGATCGGCCGCGTCATCACGGCCCGTCTCACGGTGGCCCACGTGCAGGTCACGTCGCTGCAGCTGCCCGGAGAAAGTCGACGTGACCTGGCCTCGCGGTGCGAGGCCGCGGTGCGTGGCACCGGTGCGACGCCGACGCGCGCGCGGCACGGGTCCGGCGGGCACGCGCTGGCCGCCTAGGGATTTCTGGCCTGCCGGTATCCTGGGTGGGCCATGAGCGCCGTTTACCTGGACCACGCCGCCACCACCCCGATGCATCCCGCTGCCATCGAGGCGTTGGCCGGTGCGCTGGCCACGGTCGGCAACGCATCGTCGCTGCACACTTCGGGCCGCGCCGCCCGCCGCCGCATGGAGGAGGCGCGCGAGACACTGGCGGGTCTGCTGGGTGCCCGGCCGTCGGAGATCGTCTACACCGCGGGTGGCACCGAGAGCGACAACCTGGCCGTGAAGGGCATCTTCTGGGCCCGTCGCGACGCCGACGCGCGTCGGCGTCGCATCATCACCACGCCCATCGAGCATCACGCCGTGCTCGACTCGGTGCACTGGCTCGTCGAACACGAGGGCGCCGAGGTCACGTGGCTGCCCGTGGGTGCCGACGGCTCGGTGGCCCCCGCGGCGCTGCGCGAGGCGCTGCACCAGCCCGACGACGTGGCCCTGGTCTCGATCATGTGGGCGAACAACGAGGTCGGCACCGTCCAGCCCATCGCCGAGCTGGCGGCCGTCGCCGCCGAGTTCGACGTCCCCATGCACAGCGACGCCGTGCAGGCCGCCGGCCAGGTGCCCGTCGACTTCGCCGCCTCCGGGCTGTCGGCGATGAGCGTGACCGCGCACAAGTTCGGCGGCCCGATGGGAATCGGGGCTCTGGTGCTGCGGCGCGACACCGCGTGCACCCCGCTGCTGCACGGCGGCGGGCAGGAGCGCGACGTGCGCTCCGGTACACCCGACGTCGCCGCCGCGGTGGCGATGACCGCCGCGGCCAGGATCGCCGTGGAGGGACTGGAGGCCTACCGCGCCCGCGTGATGGCGTTGCGCGACGCGCTGATCGACGGCGTGCTGGCCGCCATCGACGACGTGACCGTCAACGGGGCCACGGGCGACGCCCGGCTGCCCGGCAACACGCACTTCACCTTCCGCGGCTGCGAGGGCGATGCGCTGCTGATGCTGTTGGACGCCAAGGGCATCGAATGCTCCACCGGTTCGGCGTGCACCGCGGGCGTGGCCCAACCGTCGCACGTGCTGACCGCCATGGGTGCCGACCCCGCCAGCGCGCGCGGATCGTTGCGACTGTCGTTGGGCCACACCAGCACCGAGGCCGACGTGGCCGCCGCGCTGGCCGTGCTGCCCGCCGCCGTCGACCGCGCCCGGCAGGCCGCGCTGGCCAGTGCGGGGTTGCGCAAGTGAGGCTCGACGGCGCTCGCGCGGAGGCCGGCCGCTGATGCGCGTCCTGGTCGCCATGAGTGGCGGTGTCGACTCGTCCGTGGCGGCCGCCCGGATGGTCGACGCCGGTCACGACGTCGTCGGCGTGCACCTGGCGCTGTCGCGGGCACCCGGCGCACTGCGCACCGGCTCCCGCGGATGCTGTTCCAAGGAGGACGCCGGCGACGCTCGCCGCGTTGCCGACATCCTCGACATTCCGTTCTACGTCTGGGATTTCGCCGACCGGTTCGCCGAGGACGTGATCGACGACTTCGTCGACTCCTATGCCCGCGGCGAGACACCCAACCCCTGCGTGCGCTGCAACGAGCGCATCAAGTTCTCCGCGCTGGCGGCCCGCGCGGTGGCGCTGGGCTTCGACGTGCTGGCCACCGGGCACTACGCCCGCCTGGCCGACGGCAGGCTGCGCCGCGCCGTCGACGTCGACAAGGACCAGTCCTACGTGCTGGGCGTGCTGACCGCCGAGCAGCTGGCGCGCGCGGCATTCCCGGTGGGGGACACCCCCAAGCCCGAGATCCGCGAGGAAGCCGCCCGCCGCGGGCTGGCGGTGGCCGACAAGCCCGACAGCCACGACATCTGCTTCATCCCGTCCGGTGACACGCAGGCGTTCCTCGGTGCGCGCATCGGCGTGCGGCGCGGTGCGGTGGTCGACGGGGCGGGCACGGTCCTCGCGGAACACGATGGGGTGCACGGCTTCACGATCGGTCAGCGCAAGGGACTCGGCATCGCCGGCCCGGGCCCGGACGGCCTGCCGCGCTACGTCACCGGCATCGACGCCGCCACCGGCACGGTGCGCGTCGGCAGTGCCGCCGACCTCGACGTGCACGCGCTGGTCGGCGAACGGCCGGTGTTCACCTCCGGTCGCGCGCTCGCCGGCCCGGTCGAGTGCGAGGTGCAGGTGCGGGCGCACGGTGGCATCACGCCCGCCGTCGTCGAGGTGCGCGGCGAGCGCTTGGTCGCGACCCTGCGCCACCCGCTGCGCGGCGTGGCCCCCGGCCAGACCATGGTGCTCTACCGTCCGGACCCGCAGGGCGACGAGGTGCTGGCCAGCGCCACCATCGCCGCGGCCTAGCGTCACCGCACCTAGCCGGGCACGCGGGCGAGCATGTTCGTCAGCACGATGTCGGGCACCGAATCCGGGTAGCCGCACCAGGTCACCTCCGCCAGCACCACCGACTTCAGCCGGTAGTCGCGGCCGCAGCGTGCCGTGCGGGTGGTGATCGCGTCGTCGTCGGCCGTCCACTCGCCCACGTAGACCGGGCCCGCCGCGGTGGCCGCGCACCGATCGACCAGGGCGGCCAGCGCGTCGAACGCGCGCCGCGCGGTGGCCGGGTCCCGGTAACCGGCCGCCCCCTGCGACAGCTGGGCCGACGCCGGCGGGTCCTGATAGGTGGTCTTGTGGAACTCCTCGACCTCGGTGCCGAACGTCTCGGTCTCGGCGAAGTACCAGCGGCACGGTGGTGGTGCGGCGTCGGCGAGCCCGGTGACGTCCACGGGCCGCTTGCCGTCCATGCCCGGGATGGGCGTCAGGTCCTGGCCCGCGCCGGTGATGGCCTGCAGGCGGTCCCGCGCCAGCAGCACGGTGTCGACGTCGACGGGGGAGCGGGAGTGCTCGTCGACCTCGGGGGCCGACCGCACGGCGGTGCCGGTCAACGTCTGCGAGCAGGCCGTGACGCACGCCAGCGCCGCGAGCAGTGGGGCGCGGCGGACGGCCATGCCTGAGACTACCGCCGACCCATCGAATACTGTTGGCCGCGTGAGTATTTTCGCGACCGCCACCGGCATCGGGTCCTGGCCGGGTACGTCGGCGCTGCAGGCGGCCGAGGTGGTGGTCGGTGAGTTGACGACGCTGACGCACCTGGTGGAGTTGCCCGCGCGCGGCGTCGGCGCGGACGTCGTCGGCCGGGCCGCGGCCCTGCTGGTCGACATCGGGGTGGACACCGTGCCTCGCGGCTACCGCATCGCCGCGGGCCGCAGCGCTGCGAGCCGGCGCGCCGCCAGCCTGCTCGACGAGGACGTCGACGCGCTCGAGGAGGCGTGGGAGAAGTCCGGACTGCGCGGCAGCGGCCGGCCGGTGAAGGTGCAGGCAGTCGGCCCCATCACCCTCGCAGCGCAGCTCGAACTCGGCGGCGGCCACCGCGCCATCACCGACTCCGGCGCGGTGCGCGACCTCACGGCATCGCTGGCCGAGGGCTTGGCCGCCCACCGGGCGCAGGTCGCCCGGCGCTTGGAGACCGACGTGGTGGTGCAACTCGACGAGCCGTCGCTGGTCGCGGCGCTCGCTGGCCGCCTGACCGGCGTGACCAGCCTGTCGCCCGTGCACCCGGTGGACGAGGCGCTGGCGGGCAGCCTCATCGACGAGGTCGTCGCGCGCGTCGGCGCCCCGGTGACCCTGCACGCCTGCGCGGCGGGGTTGCCGTGGCGGCTGCTGCAGCGCAGCGCCGTCGACGCCGTGGCGCTCGACGCGACGACGCTGGTGGCCGGCGACCTCGACGGCATCGGCGAATTCGTCGAGTCGGGTCGGGTCGTGATGTTGGGCGTCGTCCCCGCGTTGGCTCCCGACGTGCGCCCGGCGTCGGAGCAGATCGCGGCCGCCGCGGCGGCGGTGACCGATCGGCTGGGGTTTGCGCGCGCCGTGTTGCGTGAGCGCATCGGCATCACCCCGGCGTGCGGGCTCGCAGGGGCGACCGCAGCGTGGGCGCGCACCGCGGTGGAGTTGGCGCAGCGGGTCGCGGACGGCATCGCCGAGGACCCGGACTCGGCCTGAGTTTGCGGCGCGGTGCCACGGTCGGGCCCGTCGTGCGAAGATGGGACGAGCCCGTGTGACGTGGACGACAGGTCGGGGGGAGGGGCAGCGTGGCCCGAGCCGAGGTGGTGCGAGCGTCGATCGCGGGTGCCGCGTCCTGTCTGGTGGTCGCCGGTGGCCTCGTCCTGGCCGGCCCCACGCTCGCCGTCGCCGGCGCCGACCCGGGCCCGCGGCATGGACAGCATTCGCGCGAGGACCGTGGCGATCGGGGGCGCGACGGACGTGACGGCCGTGCCGCTTCCGGGCCGCGGGGAAGTTGGCGGGCGCACGACGCGCCCGGCCGCGGCGGCCCTGACGGTGCCGGCCGCGGCGGCCCTGACGGTGCCGACCGGGATTCCCCAGCGCGCGTGGGCGCAGACCGACCCGGGGGGCGAGACCGGGGGCCGACCGTCGGCAACGGGCGGGGCACCAGCGCGAACGACGCGCAACCCGATGCCGCCGCTTCTCGACCCACGCCGGTGGCGCGCATCAGCGCACCGGCGGCCGCACCCGAGGCCGCACCCGAAGCCGCGGCACAGCCCGAACAGCAGGCCGACGCCGCCGCAGTACCGCAGCAGTCCACGCTCGCGGCGGTCTCTGCGGACGTCGCCGCCGCGGCGGGTGGAGGTGGTGGCGCGCTGCCGACGGGCATCGCCGTCGGCCCGGTGAGCCCCCGCGTGGTGTTCGGCAACGGGCGCATACCGGGGCAGGACCGCATGCCCGCCCTCGCCACACCCCCCGTCGCGGCGTCGTCGGCGGGGTCCGTGCGTCTCGTGGACGGCGGGCCTGCCGCCGTGCCGGGACCGTTGCCCGCTGCGCCCGTCGCGCCGGTGCCGCCGCGCACTGGCGAGGCGCCGGATGCCGCGGTGCCGCTGCTGGCGTCGCCGGTGGCCGGCAGCGGCGCGGGCGGCGGCATCGATCCGCTGTGGGGGCTGGCCGGCCTGGTGCTGGCCCCGCTGGCCGGGGTCTGGCTCGGGTTGCGTCAGGCGCGCGGGCACAAGGCTGCCGCCGAACTGACGTCGGCGCTGGCGGACCGCTAGGCCAGCCGGCTCAGCCGCGCAGGTCCTTGCGCAGGATCTTGCCCGCCGCCGACTTCGGGATGGCGTCGATGAACGCCACCTGGCGCACCTTCTTGTAGGGCGCCACCTGCCCGGCGACGAACTCCATCACCTCGGTCTCGGTGAGTTCGGCGTCGGGCTGCGCAACCACGAACGCCTTGGGCACCTCTTCGCCGGACTCGGGGTCGCGAACGCCGACGACCGCCGTGTCGGCGATACCGGGGTGGGTCAGCAGCAGCGCCTCCAGTTCGGCCGGCGGCACCTGGTAGCCCTTGTACTTGATCAGCTCCTTGAGCCGGTCGACGATGTACACGCAGCCGCTGGAGTCGACGCGGGCCAGGTCGCCGGTGTGCAGGAAGCCCTCGTCGTCGATCGTCGAGCTGGTGGCGGTCTCGTTGTTCAGGTAGCCGGCCATGACGTTGGGGCCCTTGAACCACAGCTCGCCGGTCTCCGACAGCCCCGACGTGGGCGGGTCGATCTCGGCGCCGGTGTCGGAGTCGACCAGCTTGCTCACCGCTCCGGGGACCGTCCATCCGCACGAGCTGAGCGGCGCGGCGGTGCCCACGAGTTCGCGGCCCCGGTCGAACGGGGTGACGTGGCTGACGGGGCTCAGCTCGCTCATCCCGTAACCCTGCACCAATGCGCATCCCAGCCGGTCGATGACCGCGGTCGCCAGGTCGTCGTCGAGTGGTGCGGCCCCGGACATGATGCCGCGCAGGCTCGACAGGTCGTAGCGTTCGACCAGCGGATGCTTGGCCAGCGCGACCGCCACTGGGGGCGCGATGAACGCGATGGTGCACTTGCGCTCCGCCACGTTGCCGAGGAACTTCGTCAGGTCGAAGCTCGGCATGATCACCAGCTGGGCGCGGGCGTGCAGTGCGGCGTTGAGCAGCACGGTCATCCCGTAGATGTGGAAGAACGGCAGCACGGCCAGAATGCGGTCGTCGGCCACCATGCCCTGCACCGGCCGGATCTGTGCGACGTTGGCCGCGAGGTTGCGGTGAGTCAGCATGACGCCCTTGGGATTTCCCGTCGTCCCCGAGCTGTAGGGCAGCACGGCCAGGTGCGTGGCCGGGTCGAAGGTCACGTCGGGCGCGGGATGCGCGGGTCCCAGCAGGTCGGTGGCGTTCGGGTGGCCGGAGGCGTCCAGTCCCGGCCCGTCGAGCACGAAGAGCTGGTCGTCGGCGAGCCCGACCGTCGCGGCGGCCTCGGCGGCGGTCGCTTGCAGGGCCGTGACGGTGACCAGGACCTTCGCGCCGGAGTCGGTGAGCTGCTTGGCGACGTCCTTAGGGGTGAACAGGGCGTTGACGGTGGTCGCGGTCGCCCCGGAACGCAGGATGCCGTGGAACGCGATCGCGAAGGCGGAGCTGTTGGGGGCCAGCAGACCCACCACGTCGCCGACGCCGATGCCACGCTCGGCGAGTGCCCCGGCGAACGCGTCTATGCGGGCGACCATGTCGCGATAGCTGGTCTCGGTGCCGGTGGTCGTGTCGACCAGGGCGATGCGGTCCGCGTCGGGGTGGCCGGGGTCGCCGGCGAGGTCGCCGAAGAGGTAGTCGTAGAGGCTCGTCGTCGGGATGTCGACGTCGGGGTAGGGGCTGGCGAAACTCATGATGTCTCCGATCGGATCACAGTCGAAACCATTGATACGTCACCGTTGGTCGAGTCGGTGCACCAGCTTCCTCGGCGCCACGAGGCGAAACGAGGCGTCGATCAGCTCGGCGACCTCGTCCCAGTCCACCGGGTGGGCGTCGAAGTCGAGACCCAGCCAGCCGGACGGCCCCAAGTACGCGGGCCGGAAGAATCTCCGATCGTGTTCCAGCGCAGTGCGTTCCGAGTCCTCGACCTTGACCAGCACCCCGTGGGGCACGGCGACCAGGGTGCCCGATGACTGGGTGCCCGATGACTTGGTGCTGCCGCCGTAGACGGCGAACATCTTCGGCGCACAGAACACCGGTCTGCCGTGGGACACCTTCTCGAATGCCTCCGGAAGACCCAAGGCGATGTCCCGCACCTCGGCCAAGCCGGGATCGCCCTCGCGAAACATCACGGGATGCGGCATGTCGGCAACTCTACTGTGCGCCATCTCATACGCGGGGGGCTTGCTGGCGGCACGGTTTGGCTGTCGGAATGCTCCGTTAATCTGCACGGGTGACTGCGCCCAGCTCCGATACGCCCGCAGACCCCGTGCCGCCGGACGTCCGGCGGGCATGGCAGGAGCTGGCCGAAGAGGTGCGCGGCCACCAGTTCCGCTACTACGTCAAGGACGCACCGATCGTCTCCGACGGCGAGTTCGACGCGCTGCTGGGCTCGTTGACCGCCCTGGAGGAGCAGTACCCGGAACTGCGCGTGCCGGACTCGCCGACGCAGCAGGTGGGCGGGGCGGGGTTCGCCACCGAGTTCGGAGCCGCCGATCACCTCGAACGCATGCTGAGCCTGGACAACGTGTTCGACTCCGACGAACTCACGGCATGGGCGGCGCGGTTGACCGGGGAGATCGGCGCGGATCCGCAGTTCCTGTGCGAACTGAAGATCGACGGCGTGGCGCTGGCCCTGGTGTACCGCGACGGCAAGCTGGAGCGTGCGGCGACCCGCGGTGACGGGCGCACCGGCGAGGACGTGACGCTCAACGCGCGCACCATCGACGACGTGCCCGAACGGCTGAGCGCGTCCGACGAGTACCCCACTCCCGCGGTGCTGGAGGTGCGCGGTGAGGTGTTCTTCCGCGTCGCGGACTTCGAGGAACTGAACGCGGGCCTGGTGGCAGAGGGCAAGCCCCCCTTCGCCAACCCGCGCAACAGCGCCGCGGGCTCGCTGCGGCAGAAGAACCCCGCCGTGACGGCCAGGCGCCGGCTGCACATGATCTGCCACGGTCTTGGCCGCACCGAGGGCTTCACGCCGAAGACCCTGCACGACGCCTACCTGGCGCTCAAGGCGTGGGGACTGCCGGTGTCCGAACACACCGCGCAGGTCACGGGCATCGCCGAGGTGGCCGAGCGCATCGCGTACTGGGGTGAGCACCGCCACGACGTCGAGCACGAGATCGACGGGGTGGTGGTCAAGGTCGACGACGTGTCGCTGCAGCGTCGCCTGGGGGCCACGTCGCGGGCGCCGCGCTGGGCGATCGCCTACAAGTACCCGCCGGAGGAGGCCACCACGAAGCTCCTCGACATCAAGGTCAACGTGGGGCGCACCGGGCGCGTGACGCCGTTCGCGTTCATGGAACCGGTGAAGGTGGCCGGTTCCACGGTGGCGCAGGCGACGCTGCACAACGCCTCGGAGGTCAAGCGCAAGGGCGTGCTGATCGGCGACACCGTGGTGATTCGCAAGGCGGGTGACGTCATCCCCGAGGTGCTGGGCCCCGTCGTCGACCTGCGCGACGGCAGCGAACGCGAGTTCGTCATGCCGACGCAGTGCCCCGAGTGTGGCACCACGCTGGCGCCGGCCAAGGAGGGCGACGCGGACATCCGCTGCCCCAATTCGCGGTCGTGCCCCGCGCAGTTGCGGGAGCGGGTGTTCCACGTGGCGGGCCGCGGCGCGTTCGACATCGAGGGGCTGGGGTACGAGGCAGCGACGGCCCTGCTGGCGGCGGGGGTGCTCACCGACGAGGGTGACGTGTTCTCGCTGACCGAGGACGACCTGCTGAAGACCGATCTGTTCACGACGCAGAAGGGACAGGTGTCGGCCAACGGCAAGCGGCTGCTGGCCAACCTGGACAAGGCGAAGGCGGCACCACTGTGGCGGGTGCTGGTGGCGTTGTCCATCCGGCACACCGGCCCGACGGCGGCGCGGGCCTTGGCGGGGGAGTTCGGTGACCTGGAGGCCATCGCGACCGCGTCGGAGGAACGGTTGGCGGCGGTCGAGGGCGTGGGACCCACCATCGCCGCGGCGGTGGTGGAGTGGTTCACGGTCGACTGGCATCGCGCGATCGTGGACAAGTGGCGGGCCGCCGGCGTGCGGATGGCCGACGAGCGGGACGCGTCGATCGAGCGCACGCTGGAGGGGCTGTCCATCGTCGTCACGGGTTCGCTGACGGGGTTCTCGCGCGACGAGGCCAAGGAGGCGATCCTGGTGCGGGGCGGGAAGGCCGCGGGGTCGGTGTCGAAGAAGACCGCCTACGTCGTGGCCGGTGATGCTCCGGGATCGAAGTACGACAAGGCCGTCGAACTCGGCGTGCCGATCCTCGACGAGGACGGCTTCCGGGACCTGTTGGCCAACGGACCCGCGGTGCCCGACGACGCTGCGGCGCACGACGATTCGACGCACGAGAATTCGGCGCGCGACGATTCGGTGTCGCAGGGGGAGTAGTCGCGCCGCCGGTCGCGGCCGTTCGGCGAGCGTCCCCGGTCGTCGAATCACGTTGCCGCGCGCCGTCTTTCTTCGTCATCGGCGGCCCCGGCGGGACGCCCCGCTCCCCCCGTGGAAAGGGCCCGCCGCAGCCGTGGCCGGCGCCACCAACCGGACGTCCCGGCCATCTCTCTCATGCCCCCGAGTTGTCAGACCCCCCTGACAGAATGGTGGTATGTCCGGTGCGGCAGGGGTTTTGACCGAGGGGGTCAATCCGTATGCGCGGCTGGAGCCGGTGTTCGCCGAGTTGGCCGAGTTGGTGGGGCAGCGCAATGCCATCGACGGGCGGATCGTGGATCTGGTCGCCGAGCTGGAGCGCGACGAGCTGTGGGGCGCCACCGGTGCGCGGTCGCTGGCGGCGTTGGTGGCGTGGAAGACCGGGGTGTCCCCGCGCAACGCCGAGACCGTGGTCGCCGTCGCGCGGCGGGCCGAGGAGTTCCCCCGCTGTGCCGCCGGGTTGCGGGACGGCCGGTTCTCGCTGGATCAGGTCGCCGTGATCGCCGAGCGCGCCGCGGCGGGGTCCGACGAGCACTACGCGCAGTTGGTGGGCAACGCGACCGTGACGCAGTTGCGGACCGCGGTGGCATTGGAACCGCGGCCCGAGCCGGCACCGCAGCCTGAACCGCAGCGGTCCATCAGCGCGCGGGTCGGCGAGCACGGCACCACGTGGCGGATCACCCTGCCCACGGTCGAGGCCGCGGTGTTCGACGCCGCCCTCGCCGCGCACCGGGATGCACTGGTCACCGAGTGGAAGCGCCGGCACGCCGAGGGCGCCCGTGGCCCGGAGTCGGACACCACGGCGCCGTTTCCCGATGCCGTCGACGGGTTCCTGAGCCTGGTCGAGGCCGGCTGGGACGCCGACGTGGCGCGCCGCCCGCACGGCCAGCACACCACCGTGGTGGTGCACGTCGATCTCGACGCCCCCTCGGCGGCACTGCATCTGGGCGCGCACCTCGGCGCCGCCGATCGCCAGTACCTGCTGTGCGATGCGACGTGCGAGGTGTGGCTGGAGCGGGCCGGTCAGCCGATCGGCGCCGGACGCAGCACCCGTCAGATCGGGCGCCGGTTGCGGCGGGCGCTGGAGCACCGCGACCGCTGCTGCGTGGTCCCCGGCTGTGGGGCCACCCGGGGTCTGCACGCCCATCACCTGGTGCACTGGGAGGACGGCGGCGAGACCGAGCTGGCGAATCTGGTGCTGGTGTGCCCGTTTCATCACCGGCTGCATCACCGCGGCGGCATCACGCTCACCGGCCCCGCCCATGCCCTCGTCGTCGCCGACCGCGAGGGTCGGCCGCTGAGCGGCGGGTCGGTGGCCCGCCCACCCACCACCGACCCACCCGGCGTGCCACCGTGCCCCGGCCCTACCGGCGAACGCGCCCAATGGTGGTGGTATCAGCCCTACCAACCCCAACCACCACCGACGGACGACGAGGACGAGCTACGAGCCGGATGACGTCTGCTGAAAAGCCATGTCGGACGGGGTTCTTCGCCATGGCCAAGAGGCGCGGTGAGCTGAGGTGTCGCACTCGACGCCTCCGGCGACCGGCCACCGACGACTGGCCCGACGCTCACCCCACATGCACGAATCCGACTGCCGTGCAGAGACGTTCGGCTCAAAGCCTCGCAGTCGACTGCCGCCGCCGTCGGTCTGGTGGCGGCCGGTCTTCGGCTGCGGCCGCACCGGTGCTCGCCGAGCGCGTGCAGGTCCCTGCGGTCAGTACTGCAGAGGGCGACCGCCCGACCACCCGAACCAGCGGTCGATCTCGACGTGGACCGTCACCAGTGGGCGGTCCCTGGCCGGATAGTCCTTGCCGAGGAAGTGCCGGGAGAGCCGATCGATGTCGGCAAGCCCCTCGTCTGGCTTGATGGACACGACGTGTCCTTGCAGCGAGACGTGAGTGCCGAAGTCGTCGGCCGCCATGACGGTCAGGGATACGTGGCCGTTGTTCTGCAGGTGCTTGAGGCGGGCTCGGTCGCCGTTCATGCACCGACGTCCTGCCTCCCGACGCGACGGCCCGGAGGACGGCCCGCGCTATCGGATGATCGTCGCGACGATGCCCGCGAGGTAGCCCAGCCGCGCCACCTCCGACGGCCGGAAGGCCGGGCCGCCCGCCCGGCCCAGCAGCACCGCCGTGAGGGGGTCGCCCAGCGGTGCGGCGGCCAGCGTCGTGTCCATGTCGCGCCACACCTGCGGCTGCCATTCCGCGGTGCCGTCGAGGGCGGCGGCGTGCTCGAGCGGCAACCACGGCGCGGCCGTGGCATGGGTTTCGGGGGCGCCGGAGCTGCCGACGACGCGCTGCAGCCCGCCCTCGCCCAGTCGCACGACCGTGCACCAGCCCACGCGCAGCACCTTCGGCGCCTCGTCGGCGAGGACCTGCAGCTTCTCGTCACGTCCTGGCGCGGCGGCGATGTGGTCGATCAACTCGAGTTCGCGGTGGGCCTCGAGCAACCCGGTGTGCGGGCGCACGCTGTCGACGTAGACCCCGTCGAGGCGTTCTGCGGCGGTGATGAGCGTGTCGGGCATCGCCCCGTGCGGCAGGTCGACCACCAGATCGTCGATGGCGTACCCCGATGCGCGCTCGACGACGTCGAGGCTCAGGATGTCGGCGCCCACCGAGCCCAGGGCGACCGCCAGTGCGCCGAGCCGACCCGGTCGGTCCTCCAGCTGGACCCGCAGCAGATATGACGGCACGGCCAACACTGTGTCACGTTCGCCCGCAGCCCAGCGACTCGGAAGCAGCCACTAGGGTTGGTGACCGTGTCACAGATATCCGCCGACGACGTCGCCCACCTGGCGCGCCTGGCCCGGCTGTCCCTGACCGACGACGAGCTGGTGGGCTTCGCGGGCCAACTCGACGCGATCCTGGCTCACGTGAGTGCCATTCAGTCGGTCGACGTCACCGGCGTCGAGGCCACCGACAACCCGCTCAAGCAGGTCAACGTCACACGTCCGGACACTCCCGAGCCGTGCCTGACGCAGGACGAGGCGCTGGGCGCCGCGCCCAACGCCGTCGAGGGCCGCTTCGCCGTGCCGCGCATCCTGGGGGAGGCGGAATGAGCGAGTTGATCCGCATGGACGCCGCAACGCTGGCGGCCAAGATCTCCGCCAAGGAGGTGTCGTCGACCGAGGTGACGCAGGCGCACCTGGACCAGATCGCCGCGACCGACGACGCCTACCACGCGTTCCTGCACGTCGCCGGCGACGAGGCGCTGGCGGCGGCGGCGCGCGTCGACGCCGCCGTGGCCGAGGGGGAGACCCTGCCGTCGGCGCTGGCGGGAGTGCCGCTGGCGCTCAAGGACGTCTTCACCACCGTCGACATGCCGACCACCTGCGGGTCGAAGATCCTCGAGGGTTACCGCTCGCCGTACGACGCGACGGTGACCACCCGGTTGCGTGCGGCGGGCGTCCCGATCCTCGGCAAGACCAACATGGACGAGTTCGCGATGGGCAGCTCGACCGAGAACTCCGCGTTCGGGCCCACCCGCAATCCGTGGGACGTCGAGCGGGTCCCCGGCGGCTCGGGCGGCGGCAGCGCCGCGGCGCTCGCGGCGTTCCAGGCGCCCCTGGCCATCGGCACCGACACCGGCGGCTCGATCCGCCAGCCCGCCGCGCTCACCGCGACGGTCGGGGTGAAGCCCACCTACGGCACGGTGTCGCGGTACGGCTTGGTCGCGTGCGCCTCGTCGCTGGACCAGGGCGGCCCGTGTGCCCGCACGGTGCTCGACACCGCGCTGCTGCACCAGGTGATCGCCGGGCACGACCCCAAGGATTCGACGTCGATCGACGCGGCGGTGCCCGACGTGGTCGCCGCGGCGAAGGCGGGGGCCACCGGTGACCTGACGGGCGTGCGCGTCGGCGTGGTGAAGCAGCTCCGCAGCGGCGAGGGCTACCAGCCCGGCGTGCTGGCGTCGTTCACCGCGGCCGTCGAGCAGTTGACGGCGCTGGGCGCCGAGGTCGTCGAGGTGGACTGCCCGCACTTCGACCATTCGCTGGCCGCCTACTACCTCATCCTGCCGTCGGAGGTGTCGAGCAACCTCGCCCGTTTCGACGCCATGCGCTATGGGCTGCGCGTCGGGGACGACGGCACACGCAGTGCCGAGGAGGTCATGGCGTTGACGCGGGCCGCGGGCTTCGGTCCAGAGGTCAAGCGCCGCATCATGATCGGCACGTATGCCCTCTCGGCGGGGTATTACGACGCCTACTACAACCAGGCCCAGAAGGTGCGTACGTTGATCGCGCGCGACCTGGACGAGGCCTATCAGCGCGTGGACGTGCTGGTCTCGCCCGCCACGCCCACCACCGCGTTCCGGCTGGGGGAGAAGGTCGACGACCCGCTGGCCATGTACCTGTTCGACCTGTGCACGCTGCCCCTCAACCTGGCCGGGCACTGCGGCATGTCGGTGCCGTCGGGGCTGTCGGACGACGACGGGCTGCCGGTGGGGCTGCAGATCATGGCGCCGGCGTTGGCCGACGATCGGCTGTACCGCGTGGGTGCGGCCTACGAGGCCGCCCGCGGCGCCCTGCCGACTGCGCTCTGAGCTGATTGGATACCCCCATGCGAATCGGAGTTCTCACCGGTGGCGGTGACTGTCCCGGTCTGAACGCGGTGATCCGTGCCGTGGTGCGGACGTGCGACGCCCGCTACGGTTCGTCGGTCGTCGGGTTCCAGGACGGTTGGAGGGGGTTGCTGGAGAACCGTCGCGTGCACCTGGCCAACGACGACCGCAACGACCGGTTGTTGGGCAAGGGCGGCACCATGCTCGGCACCGCGCGGGTCAATCCCGACAAGCTGCGGGCGGGGCTCGACCAGATCAAGCAGACGCTCGAGGACAACGGCATCGACGTGCTGATCCCGATCGGCGGCGAGGGCACGCTGACCGCGGCGCACTGGCTGTCGGAGGAGAACGTTCCGGTGGTCGGCGTGCCGAAGACCATCGACAACGACATCGACTGCACCGACGTGACGTTCGGTCACGACACGGCGCTGCAGGTCGCGACCGATGCGATCGACCGGCTGCACAGCACCGCCGAGTCGCACCAGCGCGTGATGCTCGTCGAGGTGATGGGCCGCCACGCCGGCTGGATCGCGCTCGGTGCGGGCATGGCCGCGGGTGCCCACATGACGCTCATTCCCGAGCAGCCCTTCGACGTCGAGGAGGTGTGCCGGCTGGTCAAGCAGCGCTTCGTGCGTGGTGACTCGCACTTCATCTGCGTGGTCGCCGAGGGTGCCAAGCCCGCCGAGGGATCCATGGCGCTGCGCCAGGGTGGCGTGGACGAGTTCGGCCACGAGAAGTTCACCGGCGTCGCGCAGCAGCTGGCCTACGAGGTGGAGAAGCGCATCAAGAAGGACGTGCGTGTCACGGTGCTCGGACACGTGCAGCGCGGCGGGACGCCGACGGCGTACGACCGGGTGTTGGCGACGCGGTTCGGCGTCAACGCCGCCGATGCCGCGCACGCCGGGGAATTCGGCACCATGGTCTCGCTGCGTGGGCAGGAGATCGGGCGGGTGCCGCTGGCCGACGCGGTGCGCCAGCTCAAGCTGGTGCCGCAGAGCCGGTACGACGACGCCGCCGAGTTCTTCGGCTGACATCCCGGCCGCGACGGCCCGACATCGTGAAGCCCGGCCGCGAACACCTCCGCGGCCGGACACCTGCCACTCATTAGGATCGAGACATGTCTGATCTGCTGGACTACGACGACGTCGTCGCGCGCTTCGACCCCGTGATGGGCATGGAGGTCCACGTCGAGCTGTCGACGGAGACCAAGATGTTCTGCGGGTGCGCCAACCGGTTCGGCGCCGAACCCAATACGCAGGTCTGCCCGGTGTGTCTCGGGCTGCCCGGGGCGCTGCCCGTGCTCAACCAGGCCGCCGTGGAGTCGGCCATCCGCATCGGCTTGGCGCTGAACTGCGACATCGCGCCGTGGGGCCGCTTCGCGCGGAAGAACTACTTCTACCCCGACCAGCCGAAGAACTACCAGATCAGCCAGTACGACGAGCCGATCGCGGTGAACGGCTACCTGGAGGTGCCGCTGGACGACGGCGGTACGTGGCGCGTCGAGATCGAGCGTGCCCACATGGAGGAGGACACCGGCAAGCTCACCCACCTGGGGAGCGACACCGGGCGCATCGCCGGCGCCACCACCAGCCTGGCGGACTTCAACCGTGCGGGCGTGCCGCTGATCGAGATCGTCACCAAGCCCATCGAGGGTGCCGGCGAGCGGGCGCCGGAGATCGCCCGCGCCTATGTCACCGCTCTGCGAGACCTGTTGCGCGCCTTGGGTGTTTCCGACGTCCGCATGGATCAGGGCTCGCTGCGCTGCGATGCGAACGTCTCGCTCAAGCCCAAGGGCACCGCCGAGTTCGGCACCCGCACCGAGACCAAGAACGTCAACTCGCTGCGCAGCGTCGAGGTCGCCGTGCGCTACGAGATGCGGCGTCAAGCCGCGGTGCTCACCTCCGGGGGCACGGTCACCCAGGAGACGCGGCACTTCCACGAGGACGGTCACACCACCGCGGGACGCAGCAAGGAGACCGCGCAGGACTACCGCTACTTCCCGGAGCCCGACCTCGAGCCGGTGGCGCCCGAGGCCCAACTCGTCGAGCGGCTGCGCGGCACCATCCCGGAACTGCCGTGGCTGACGCGCAAGCGCGTGCAGCAGGACTGGGGCGTCTCCGACGAGGTCATGCGCGACCTCGTCAACGCCGGCGCCGTCGAGCTGGTGGCCGCCACCGTCGACCACGGTGCGGCCAGCGAGTCGGCGCGCGCGTGGTGGGGCAACTTCCTGGTGCAGAAGGCCAACGAGGCCGGCGTCGACTTGGACGCGCTGCCCATCACCCCGGCGCAGGTGGCCGCCGTCATCGCCCTGGTGGACCAGGGGAAGCTGTCGAACAAGCTGGCCCGGCAGGTCGTCGAAGGCGTGCTGGCCGGCGAGGGTGAGCCCGAGCAGGTGATGACCGACCGCGGCTTGGCGGTGGTCCGCGACGACTCGGTGATCAAGGCAGCCGTCGACGAGGCGCTGGCCGCGAATCCCGACATCGTGGACAAGATCCGTGGCGGCAAGGTGCAGGCGGCCGGCGCGATCGTGGGTGCGGTGATGAAGGCGACCAAGGGCCAGGCCGACGCGGCGCTGGTCCGCGAACTGGTCATCGCTGCCTGCGCCTGAGATCACGAGGCACCCGTGAAGCCCCAGGACCTGGTCTTCCGCCTGCTGGCCCAGCCGCTGCGGCTGCTGTCGCTGCGCTCCATCGTCATCGTGGGCCAGCTCGGCGTCATCATCCTGGTGCTGGTGCTGGGCGTCTGGGTGTGGGTGGGCGTCACCAACGACCAGAACAGCCAGCTGGACCGTCGCCTCGACTCGCTGAGCAGCCTCGGTGACGTCAACACGCTGATCAACAGTGCGCGCCAGGACAGCACGGCGCCCGTGCCCGCCGAAGGCGGATTCGTGCGCACCGCGCGTTACGGGCCTGCGACGGTGTCGATCCCTGCCGACATCGTCCTGCCGCAGCTGCCCAACGGCTACGCCAACGCCAACCTCGACGGCGTCGAGTACCGCGTCCGCACCATCACGGCCGGCAACGCGTCGATCGCGCTGGGCGCACCCGTCGCCGAGACGCAGGCCCGCATCGATTCACTGCACTGGCGGGTGTTCTGGATCTGCTTCGGCGTGATCGTCAGCACGCTGCTCATCGGCTGGGTGATCTCGCTGATCATGGTCAACCCGTTCCGTCTGCTGGCAGAACAGGCCCGGGCCATCAACGCGCAGTCCAACCCCGACGAGGTGCAGGTGCGCGGCGTCTGGGAGGCCGTCGAGATCTCCGAGGCCGTCGAGGGCATGCTGGCGCGCATCGGCGACGAACAGCAGCGCACGCGGGCGGCCCTGGAGTCCGCGCGGGACTTCGCCGCCGTCGCGTCCCACGAGCTGCGGACGCCGCTGACCGCGATGCGGACCAACCTGGAGGTGCTTCAGACGCTCGACCTCGGGCCGGAGCAGCGGGCCGAGGTGATCGGCGACGTCATGCGCACGCAGGGCCGCATCGAGGCGACGCTCACCGCGCTGGAACGCCTGGCGCAGGGCGAGCTGACCACCACCGACGACTTCGTGCCCGTCGACGTCACCGAGATGCTCGACCGGGCCGCCCACGACGCGATGCGCAACTATCCGGGGCTTCGGGTGACCCTGGCGTCGGCGACCACCGTGCTGATGTTGGGCCTGCCCGCCGGGTTGCGCCTCGTCGTCGACAACGCCATCGCCAACGCCGTCAAGCACGGCGACGCCACCGAGGTCCGGCTGTCGGTGATCAGCTCGGCAAGCGGGGTCGAGATCGCGGTCGACGACAACGGCTCGGGCGTTCCGGAGGAGGAGCGCGAGAGGGTATTCGACCGCTTCCACCGCGGTACCACCGCGTCGCGCTCGGGTTCCGGGCTGGGCTTGGCGCTGGTGGCGCAGCAGGCCGAATTGCACGGGGGGACGGCCACGTTGGAGGTCAGTCCCATGGGCGGTACGCGGCTCATGCTGCGGCTGCCGGGATCCGGCCCCAAGGCGTCCTAGACGGCCCGACCGCCCGTTCTACGTCTTCTCGTCGCTGCTGCGGGGGAAGCCGCCCTGCGGGAACAGCGGGAACACGACGTCGTCGAACTGCTCGAGGTTGCCCGCGGTCTTGTTCACCGTGGCACCCCAGACATTGCCGTCGGGCGACATCTTCAGCGCCCACACGTGTCCGCGGGTGTCCTGGCGGACCACCTCGGGCTCGCCGGTCACGGCACCGGTGTCGGTGGCCAGGCGCACGGCGACCGTCTGCATGGTGTTGACCAGGTTCACCAGCACGGTGCCGTCCTGCGCGGCGCATCCGGCGACCCCGGGCCGGTCGGGCCACGACCACACGGTGGAGACCTTGGAGTCCTCGGTGATGCGCTGCAGGCGATCGCCTCCCGGGGCACGGTCGGTGACGTACAGCGAGCCGTCGGCGGGGTCGATGCACAGGCCGCCGCCGGCGCCCATGCCCGACAGCGCCGTGGTGGGCGGAGCCGGATTGACCGTGGTGGGCTGTTCGAGGCGCAACAGCTTGCCGGCCAGGGACCCCGGGTCGTTGGCCAATGCCGGGTTGCCCGCGTCGCCGGTGAGCACCGTCAACGTGGTGGGGCTGGTGAACTTCAGCGCCCCGGTGTTGCCCGTCGCCCCCTTGGGGATGCCGGTCAGGATGGGCTTCGGCACGTCGCCGTCGGCGATGCGGATGACGCGGTTGTCGGTGGGCGTGCTGACGTAGGCGTACAGCAGCCGGTCCTGGGAGTAGGTGGGTGAGAGCGCGATGTCGAGCAACCCGCCGTCGCCGGAGGGGTCGACCGGCAGCGTCATCTTGACCTTGGGCTCGGCGTTGACCGCCACTTCCTTGATGGCACCGGTCTGGCGCTCGGCCACCAGTGCGGTCTTGCTGTCGGGCCCCATGATGAGGCCGCTGGTGCTCTCCAGGCAGCCCTGCATGACACCCGGTGCGGGACACTCCTTGGGGAACGGCTCGCCCGGCAGCGGGGGAGGCGGCGGTGGCGGCGGGCTGGCGCCCGGCTCCATCTGGGGTTCGGTGGTGAACGGCTCGGATTGCGCGGAGTCGAAACGGGCGCAGCCCGCGCCGAGGGTCACCGCGGCGCACAACACCAGCGCCCCCAGCATCTGCCGGCCCGATCTCATGGTGGCCAGGTTACGGATCGCGGCCGGGAGTGCGCCACGCTGGTGCCCGTCACCTGCGGCACCACCTGCGGCAGGGGCGCCCAACGTCACGACACGGCAACGAAGTGGATGGGCACGGCAAACGCGCCGCGCCAATCCACGGGTCGCGGGTGATCTGCACTTACCCTGGCGTTCGTGACCAGTACCTCACACGACCCGCGCGCCTGGCAGCGCCCCCACGAAGGATCTGCCGGCGCTGAGGGCTCTGCGCCCGCGTCGGCACGCCTGGTCGACCCCGAAGACGACGTCCCCTCGACCCCGTACTCCGGCGACCTGGCGACCACGGCCATTCCCCGCTACGACTCGTCGCCTGCGCAGCAGTCGACCTACGGCATCCTCGGCGACCCGGAACCCCTGCCCTACGTGCAGCCGGGTGCCCGCCACGGTGCCCACCCCACGGGCCCCGCCGAGGTGGGGCCCGACCCGCTGCTCGACGACCGCGTCCGTGCGGCGGGCAAGCGGGGCACCCAAGACCTCGGCCTGATGGTCCTGCGCGTGGGGCTTGGCGCCCTGCTGGTGGCGCACGGTCTGCAGAAGGCGTTCGGCCTCTGGGGCGGCGCCGGTCTGGACGGCTTCCAGCGGTCCCTCGCCGATGTCGGCTACCAGCACGCCGGCATCCTGACCTACGTCGGCGCGGGCGCGCAGATCGCCGTCGGCGTCCTGCTGGTGCTCGGGCTGTTCACGCCGCTGGCGGCGGCCGGTGCCGTCGCCCTGCTGACCAACTCGCTGCTCGCGGCCGTCGTCGCCCAGCCCGAGCCGGGCCGGTTCGCGTTCTTCCTGCCCGATGGCCACGAGTATCAGGTGACGCTGCTGGTGGTGGCCGTCGCGCTGTGCCTGGTGGGGCCGGGCCGGTACGGCTTCGACGCCGGCCGCGGGTGGGCGCGCAGGCCGTTCATCGGGTCGCTGGCCGCGCTGTTGCTCGGCGTCGGTGTCGGCGTGGCGGTGTGGGTGCTGCTCAACGGCGTCAACCCGCTGGCCTGAGCCGCGCGCCCAGGCCGTCACGCCCGGACCTCTCAGTCGTAGGGGTTCGGCACCCGCCCGCCCGTCGCGGCCGTCAGCTGCGGCAGCGTGGCGAAGGTGACGGCGGGCAGCCGGAACTCGGTGCCGTCGGTGAGCCGGGCCAGTGCCCAGGAGCGGCGGTCGAACCGCAGCCCGTCGACGTCGGCCCACCTCGCCGTGCGGCGGGAGAACAGGGTGCGGGCGGTGACGGTGTCCGCGTCGGCGACGGTGCGGTAGCGGAACACCGCGACGGCGGCGATCAGCGGCACCACCAGCGTGACCGTGAACAGGCGCGGGTTGGCCAGGACGATGGTCATCAGACCCAGCGTGAAGAAGAACACCGCGACGAGCGCCATCGGGGAGATCTTGATGACGACGCGGCGCCCGGCCGGGGTCGGCGTCGCGCCCTCAGCTGTCCGGGGACTGGCTTTCCTGGCACTCTTTCGGCTCACCCGACCATCCTCCCATCGGGTGGGGGATGACCGGGAATTTGACCGCAGGCGTTCCCGAGCGCTACCGTTGCGCGCTATGCAGTACATCGGCAAGCTCGTAGTAATTGGTTCGCGCGTGGGTGCGTAATCAATCTTCTTTGAGCACCGACGCGCAACCCTCGTACAGCGGAAGCTGACGGGGGTTTTTTGTTGCCCGAGAACGTGAAGAGGACACCGTGAGCGCACCAACCACCCGACCGCCGAGCGCTGCACACCGCAGTGGCGGCACCCCGGCCGGCGCGGCAGCACCCGCTGCGAAGGCCAAGAAGGTTGCCCCGCAACAGATGACGGGTGCGCAGGCGGTAATCCGCTCCCTCGAGGAACTCGACGTCGACGTGATCTTCGGCATCCCCGGCGGTGCCGTCCTGCCGGTCTACGACCCGCTCTACGACTCGCTGAAGCTGCGCCACGTGTTGGTGCGTCACGAGCAGGGCGCCGGACACGCCGCCAGCGGTTACGCGCACGCCACCGGCAAGGTGGGCGTGATGATGGCCACGTCCGGCCCCGGTGCCACCAACCTGGTGACCCCGCTCGCCGACGCGCAGATGGACTCCATCCCCGTGGTGGCGATCACCGGACAGGTGGGTCGCGGGCTGATCGGCACCGACGCCTTCCAGGAGGCCGACATCTCCGGCATCACGATGCCGATCACCAAGCACAACTTCCTGGTCCGCGATGGTGACGACATCGCGCGCGTCATCGCCGAGGCCTTCCACATCGCGCGCAGCGGGCGGCCGGGTGCGGTGCTCGTCGACATCCCGAAGGACATCCTGCAGGGGCAGTGCACGTTCGCGTGGCCGCCGCAGATGGACCTGCCGGGCTACAAGCCGAACACCAAGCCGCACAGCCGCCAGATCCGGGAGGCGGCGAAGCTGATCGCCGCGGCCCGCAAGCCCGTGCTGTACGTGGGCGGCGGCATCATCCGCGGCGAGGCCAGCGCCGAGCTGCTGGAACTGGCCGAGCTGACCGGCATCCCGGTGGTCACCACGCTGATGGCGCGCGGAGCGTTCCCCGACAGCCACGACCAGAACCTCGGGATGCCCGGCATGCACGGCACCGTGGCCGCCGTGGCCGCGCTGCAGCGCAGTGATCTGCTGATCGCGCTGGGCACGCGCTTCGACGATCGGGTCACCGGTCAGCTGTCGTCGTTCGCGCCGGAGGCCAAGGTCATCCACGCCGACATCGACCCCGCCGAGATCGGCAAGAACCGGCACGCCGACGTCCCGATCGTGGGCGACGTCAAGGCCGTCATCACCGACCTGCTCGACGCGTTGCGCCGCGACGGCGTGGCGGCGGACACCCTGGACACGGCGGCCTGGTGGGAGTCGTTGCGCGAGGTGCGCTCCACCTATCCGCTGAGCTACGGGCCGCAGAGCGACGGCAGCCTGTCGCCGGAGTTCGTCATCGAGAAGCTGGGCCAGATCGCCGGACCCGAGGCGGTGTACGTCGCGGGCGTGGGACAGCACCAGATGTGGGCGGCGCAATTCGTCAAGTACGAGAACCCGCGGACGTGGCTGAACTCCGGCGGCCTGGGCACCATGGGCTACGCGGTTCCCGCCGCGATGGGTGCGAAGTTCGCCCGCCCGGAGGCCGAGGTGTGGGCCATCGACGGCGACGGCTGCTTCCAGATGACCAACCAGGAACTGGCGACGTGCGCGCTGGAGGGTGCGCCGATCAAGGTGGCGTTGATCAACAACGGCAACCTCGGCATGGTGCGGCAATGGCAGACGCTGTTCTACGAGGAGCGCTACAGCCAGACCAACCTGAACACGCACAGCCACCGCATCCCCGACTTCGTCAAGCTCGCCGAGGCGCTGGGGTGCGTCGGATTGCGTTGTGAGCGTGCCGAAGACGTCGAAGAGGTGATCAACCAGGCGCGCGCCATCAACGACCGCCCGGTGGTCATCGACTTCATCGTCGGGGCCGACGCCCAGGTGTGGCCGATGGTGGCCGCCGGAACCAGCAACGACGAGATCATGGCGGCGCGCAACATCCGACCGCTGTTCGACAACGAGGATCAGGTGTAGTGCCATGACCACGACCCACACCCTGTCGGTCCTCGTCGAGGACAAGCCCGGCGTCCTGGCCCGCGTCGCGGCGCTGTTCTCGCGGCGCGGCTTCAACATCCAGTCGCTCGCGGTGGGCGCCACCGAACAGAAGCACCTCTCGCGGATGACGATCGTCGTCTCGGTCGAGGAGTACTTCCCGCTCGAGCAGATCACCAAGCAGCTCAACAAGCTCGTCAACGTGATCAAGATCGTGGAGCAGGACGAGGACAACTCCGTCTCGCGTGAGTTGGCGCTGATCAAGGTGCGCGCCGACGCGTCCACGCGCGGCCAGATCATCGAGGCGGTCAACCTGTTCCGCGCCAAGGTGGTCGACGTGTCGACGGAGTCGCTGGTGGTGGAGGCCACCGGTACGCCGGGCAAACTGCAGGCGCTGTTGAACCTGCTGGAGCCCTACGGGATTCGCGAGATCGCGCAGTCCGGGATGGTGACGCTGGCCCGCGGTCCGCGTGGCATCGTCACCGCCAAGTAACATTCTTTCGACCCAGAACTAGAGAGGTAACCGGACAAGTGGCAGTTGAGATGTTCTATGACGACGACGCAGACCTGTCGATCATTCAGGGACGCAAGGTCGGCGTCATCGGCTACGGCAGCCAGGGCCACGCCCACGCGCTGAGCCTTCGTGACTCGGGCGTCGAGGTGAAGGTGGGCCTGCGCGAGGGCAGCAAGTCGCGCGACAAGGTCACCGAGCAGGGCCTCACCGTGGACACCCCGGCCGAGGTGGCCAAGTGGGCCGACGTCATCATGCTGCTCGCGCCCGACACCGCTCAGGCCGAGATCTTCAAGTCCGACATCGAGCCCAACCTGGAGGACGGCAACGCGCTGTTCTTCGGCCACGGCCTGAACATCCACTTCAAGCTCATCGAGCCGGCCGCCAACATCACCGTCGGCATGGTGGCCCCGAAGGGTCCGGGCCACCTGGTGCGCCGCCAGTTCGTCGACGGCAAGGGCGTGCCCTGTCTGATCGCCGTGCACCAGGACCCCAAGGGTGAGGGCCAGGCCCTGGCGCTGTCCTACGCCAAGGGCATCGGCGGTGCGCGTGCCGGCGTCATCAAGACCGACTTCAAGGAAGAGACCGAGACCGATCTGTTCGGTGAGCAGGCCGTGCTGTGCGGCGGCACCGAGGAATTGGTCAAGGCCGGTTTCGAGATCATGGTCGAGGCGGGCTATGCGCCCGAGATGGCCTACTTCGAGGTGCTGCACGAGCTGAAGCTCATCGTCGACCTGATGTACGAGGGTGGCATCGCCCGGATGAACTACTCGGTGTCCGACACCGCGGAGTTCGGCGGCTACGTCTCCGGCCCGCGCGTCATCGACGAGGGCACCAAGGAGCGGATGCGCGGCATCCTGAAGGACATCCAGGACGGCACCTTCGTCAAGCGCCTGGTGGCGAACGTCGAGGGGGGCAACAAGGAACTCGAGGGGCTGCGCAAGCAGAACGCCGAGCACCCCATCGAGGTCACCGGCAAGAAGTTGCGTGACCTGATGAGCTGGGTCGACCGCCCCATCACCGAGACGGCCTAGTTCGAGATTTCGGCGCGGAAACGTTCGTCTGGCGAACGTTTCCGCGCCGAATTCGTGTGTCGTCCGAAGAAGAAGACGTGAGTGCCGAGCAGACGCGCGAGCGCATCCTGGACGCGGCCGCCCGCCGGTTCGCGCGCCGGCCCTTCGCGGCGGTCGGCATCGGTGACGTCGCCGCTGCCGCCGGGGTGACCAAGGCGGGGCTGTACCTGCACTTCGCGTCCAAACACACACTGGCGCTGGCGATCGTGGAGCAGCACGCCGCCGAGGTGCGGGCCAACACCATGGGCCTGCTGGCCCGTGGGCTGTCGGGCATCGAGACGCTCGTCGACATCACGTTCATGGTGGCGGGCATGGACGTGTCGGACCGCCATGCGCGGGCAGCGATGAATCTCGAACTCGGACTGAGCCATTCGGCCGACGCGCCCACGACGCTGCTCGACGAGTGGGTGAAGGGGTCGATCCTGGTGCTGGAGCAGGCGATCGCCGACGGCGACGTGCGATCCGAGCACGACCCCGAGGGTCTGGCGACGATGCTGGTGAGCCACTACGTCGGGGTACGCCGCCTCAGCGATCTGGACGATCCGGCCGGGTTCTTCGCAGGCGTCGCCCGCAGTTGGCGCACGTCGCTTCCAGGGTTCGCGCACCCGCACCGGGTCGACTACCTGGTGCAGTTCGTGGACCGGCGGGCGGCGCTGGGCGTGCGCAACGTCGCACCCTTTACCGGGTAACCGAACCGAATCTGGGGTATCAACGACTGATGTCGATGACACAGCAGACCGAGGTGGAGTTCGTGGTCCTGCTCGACGACGACGGTCGGCCGGTGGGACGGGCCGAGAAGTCGACGGTGCACCACGTCGAGACGCCGCTGCACCTCGGTTTCTCCTGTTACCTCTTCGACGGGCGCGGCAACGTGTTGTTCACCCGCCGCGCCCTGACGAAGGTGACCTGGCCGGGCGTGTGGACCAACTCGTTCTGCGGTCATCCCGCTCCCGGCGAGGACGTCACGGATGCGGTGCACCGGCGCGCCTCCCGGGAACTCGGCGTCGACGTCGACGACCTGCAGTGCGCGCTCCCGGACTTCCGCTACCGCGCCACCGCGGCCGACGGCACCGTGGAGAACGAGATCTGTCCGGTGTTCGTGGCCCGCACGGCGTCGGCGGTCGATCCGGCACCCGACGAGACCATGGACGCGCGGTGGGTGCCGTGGCGCCAGGCGCGGGCGGCCGCGACGCTGGACTGGGCGATCAGCCCATGGGCGGTGACCCAGATCCCGTTGCTGGACGCCTACTTCTCGAAGGGGTCCGGGCCCCGGTTCGTCACCGAGTAGCGCCGACCGCGCAGGTGTCGGCGGCGCTCACGGCGACCCTTCTCCCGGGGCCGGGGTGCGCTTGCGCAGCGCGAACAGCCGCTCGGCGTACACCATGTCGTCGCGCCACAGCCGCGCTGCCACGCGGCGTGCCAGCGGCGTGATCACCGGGGCCAGCGCGGTGGCGTAGCCGAACTTGGGGCGGTCGGAGTGGGCGATGACGGCTTCGATGACCGCCGTCCGCGGCGATCCGTCGGGGCTGGGCGCCAGGGGCGTGGCGTGGGTCTCGACGACGCTGCCCGCACCCTCGCCCGCGGTGATCACCATCGTGATCGTGCGAGGTTCGGGGCTCACGAACGCCGCGATCACCGGGATGCCGAGCGGCCCCATCCGGAACGTCACGGCCACCTCGAGCCGGTCGAGTTCGTCGGGCAGGTCGAGCGTGGCGGGCGGGGCCTCGAGCACGTCGAGCCGGGTGAACGAGTAGGGGTGGAACCACGCGCCGTGCCACGGGTCGAGCCGGTTGGCGATGACGTCCTGGGGTTCGCAGGTCCCCTCCACGCGCGCCACCGTCGCGATGGTCGGTTGGGGCGGGCGGTGCGCGAGCACCGGTGCCTCGGTCGGGGTCTCACCGCCCAGTTCGTCGAGCCGCACCCACACCAGCACGCCGTCGTCGTGCACCGGGTGGGGGCGCCAGCCGGCCTGGCGGCGCCCGGTGATCCGCAGGCCGTGCCACGGGCAGACGAGCGCGCCGCAGTCGATCGTGCCCGTCGACAGGTCGGCACCCAGGTGCGGGCACTCGCCGGGACCGGCGTGCACGGCCCCGTCGTCGTCGCGCCAGAGCACCACCTCGTACCCGCCGACGTTGGCGCCGAACGGTTTTCGTGCCACGTCGGTGCTCGCGCAGACCACGTACCAGTTGCCGCTGGGCCGCCGCTGCGAGCGGGTGAGCGCGGTGCCGATCACCGCCGGTGACGCCTCGGCGAACGTGGGGCGCTGCCTTGCCCATTCCAGGCGGGGCAGCACGTCGAAGGGCCAGGCGTTCGCCAGCGTGGTCCGGAAGGTGTTCACCATCGTCATGCTGGCATACCCGCAACGCGCTCGGCCAGTCCCCGCAATACCGTCGAACGTCCCCGGGTGGGCACGGTGTGGAGGTCGTGACCGCGGATGCCGTGCTCGGCGAGGATGGCGTTCGCGGCGGCCCACCCGGTGGTGGCCGCGCGCTCCATGAGGGCGACGGGCAGGTCGATGCGGATGCCGTCGCCCGCCAACGTCAGGCCGGGGGCGGGTCCCACCACGCCGGGTCGGCCGGCGAAGTCGCCCGGCGCGAACCGCGGGCAGTCCTCGCGGACCAGCAGCCGTTCCTCGACCACGCCGGCCGCGGCGGTCTCGGGGTACATGGCGTGCAACCGGGCCACCAGTCGATCGCGTACCTCGTCGGGCCGTCCGGGTGCGGCGTAGGCGTGCAACTCCACGACGGAACCGCCGGTGCGCCGACACCACTGCGCGGCCTCGCGCTCGTAGCGTTCGAGCACGCTCACGTTGTCCAGCGGGGGATGGCCGCCGACGCCCATGAACGCCGGCCGATCGGCATTCACCGGCCGGTCCAGCCACAGTCGGACGACCACGAAGGGCGGTGCCGTCCCCAGACCTTCGACGGACCGGCGCCACGCGACGTCACCGAGGGCGGGGGAGTTCGCGACGATCTGGCGCAGGCCCGGGACGTCGGTGGCCAGCACCACCGCGTCGGCGGCGATGGTCTCACCGGTGCTCGTGGTCACCCGGTACGAGGGATCCACCCGGTCGACGGACACCCCGGTGTGCAGGCGTACGCCCAGCGACGTCAGATGCGCGGCCAACGGATTCCACAGGGCGTCGTCGAAGTTGGCCGAGGCGACGTCGAACACCAGACCCTCGCTGGACCCCAGGAAGTAGATGTGAAACATCGTCGCGAGTTCGGCGGCCGAGAGTGCGTGCGGCTCGGCGAAGAAGCTGCGCGAGAACACCTCGAACGCCAGATGCCGGGCGGCCTCGGGAAAGTTGATGGCGCGCAGGAACTCGTCGGCGCTGCGATGGTCGAGGTGGTCGTAGATCGCGGGCACCGACACCGCGGCCAGCGGTGCGGCGGCGCGCGCGTCGATCCGCAGGAGATCCCATGGCCGGAACGTGGGACTGCGCAGTGCGAACGTCAGCGCGTTCAGCGGCGGCGCCGACGGCAGCCCGCGAAAGGTGTCGCGCCGACCGCGGGCGTCGACCAGCGGATAGTCTTCGACGCCGGTCAGCATGGCCAGCCGGGGGTCGACGCGACGCAACAGGGCGCGCAGGTTGTAGTACTGCCGGAAGAAGGCGTGGAAGCCGCGGTTCATGGCCAGGGCCGTGCCGTCGCTCGCGGTGTCGGTCCACCCGGCGACGCGGCCACCAAGGTGCTCCAGGCGTTCGACGACGTCGACGTCGACACCGCGTTCGGCGAGGCCCGTGGCCGCCGCGAGCCCGGCGATGCCTGCCCCGACCACCACGGCGCGCGGCCGTACGGCGAGGTGGCCGGCGTCGGGTCGACCGGTCGCGGCCCGGTGGTGGACCCGTCTCGGGTCGGTCACGTCACCGCCCTCGGGCGGCACCGCCACGGGCGCGGGCCCGCCATGCCCCGGCGAGCCCCTTGACCGCCACCACCAGCCGACGCCGGGTGCTCACCGTCGCGCGCCGGTCGAACACGGCGAAGTCGCTGTCCTCGATGGCGTCGAGGATCTCGGAGTACAGCACCAAAGCGGCGGAAACGCAGGGCCGCGAACGTGGTTGGAGCATGTCGATGCCGTGGCGCGCGTAGTCGTAGACGCCGCGGGTGACGGCGAGCTGCTCGACGAGCGCCCGCCGGACCCGTTGGTCGGTGCGCCGGTTGGCCTGGCACCACGTCAGCACGTCGCGATCGACGCCGTGCACCGCCAACTCGTCGGCGGGCAGGTACACGCGGCCGCGTCGCAGGTCCTCGTCGACGTCGCGCAGGAAGTTGGTCAGCTGGAACGCCGTGCCCAGGCCTGCGGCGTACGGTGCCGCCTCCTCGCGGGAGGTCACGGTGCCCAGCACCGGCAGCATCTGCAGCCCGATGACCTCCGCCGAGCCGTACATGTAGCGGTTGAGTGCGGCCCGGTCGGGATAGTCGGTGACGGTGAGGTCCATGCGCATGGACGCCAGGAAGTCGTCGAACAGTTGCCACGGGATGTCGTAGTGGATCGCGGTGTGGGTCACCGCGGCCAGCGTGGGATCGTCACCGGCGGCGCGGCCCTCCACCAGGCGGCCGAAGAGATCGGTGGCCAGACCGTCCAGTCGCCGCGCGCGCTCCTCGACGCTGGCGGCGCTGAAGTCGTCGAGGATGTCGTCGGCATGGCGGGCGAAGCCGTACAAGGCGTGGACGGCGGGGCGCTGGTCCGGGGCCAGCAGGCGGGTCGCGAGGAAGAAGGTGCGGCCGTGCTCGGCGTTGATCCTGCGGCAGCGGCCGTAGGCCTCGCGCAGATCGGGGTCCCGTACCCCCGCGGCATCCAGTTCCGATCCGATCATCATCACACCACCGTCCGAGTTCGCCCGCCTACCCGTTTGTCGGTCATTGTGCCCGTGATCCGGTCGGCCGCCAGCCGACCGGACAGGACGGCGGTCGGTACGCCGACGCCGGGGGTGGTGGACGACCCCGCCAGCACGACGTTGTCGATCCCGCGGATCGTGTTGGCCGGGCGGAAGGGCCCCGTCTGGGCGAACGTGTGGGCGAGCGCGAACGGCGTGCCCGCGGCCATCCCCTGGCGGGCCCAGTCGTCGGGATCCGTCACGTGCAGCACCTCGGCGTCCTCGGCGAACCCCGGCAGGCGCTTCCGGACGACGTCGAGCATCTGCTGGGTGTACGCGTCGCGCGTGCTGGGCCAGTCGACGGTGCCGACCCACGTGTTGGGCGCGGGGGCCAGGACGTAGAGCAGGTCTCGACCCGCAGGCGCCAGCCCAGGGTCGCTGGCCGTGGGCCGGGTGACGAGCAGGGACGGATCGCTCATGACGCGGCCGTCGTCGATGATGTCGCGGAACGTCTGCTCCCACTGGCCGCCGAAGAGGATGTCGTGATGGCCTGCGGCGGGGTCGTCGACGGCGCGGCACCCCACGTGCGCGACGACGGCCGACGGCGCCGGCCGCAGCCGGAGCAGCCGGCGCGGGGTGCGGCCGAGCAGCCGGTAGGTCTCGGGCAGTTCGGTCGTCAGCACGACGGCGTCGGCGGGCACGCGCTCACCGGTGTCGGTCAGCACGGCGCGGACGCGTCCCGACGACCGTTCCAGCCCGGTGACCGTGGTGCCGTAACGGAATTCGACGCCCGCGTCCGCTGCCGCGGCGGCCATGGCGTCGGGCAGGGCGCGCACGCCGCCCTCCGGGAAGTACACGCCTGCGACGGTGTCCATGTAGGCGATCACCGCGTACACCGCCAGTGCCCGGTGGGGCGGCACGCCGGCGTAGAGGGCCTGGAAGGTGAACACGCGCTTGAGGCGGTCGTCGGTGATGAAGCGCTCGACCATGGTCTCCCACCGCCGGAACGCGCCCATGGCGACCAGTCGCGCGAGCTGTGGGGTGACCAGTGCCAGCGGCGAGTCGTAGTTGGCGGCGACGAAGCCGTCGAACTCGGCCCGGTAGAGCTTGGTGAGCCAGTGGCGCAGCGCCGCGTATCCCGCGGCCTGTTGCGGGCCGGCGAACCGCTCCACTTCGGCGGTCATGGCATCGGCGTCGCTGTGCACGTGGATGGCACTGCCGTCGGCGAACGATGCCCGGTAGGCGGGATCCAACGGGTGCAGGGTCAGCCGCGCGGCCAGCGAGTCGCCCACCGCCGCGAACGCCTCGTCGAGGATGTCGGGCATGGTGATCACGGTGGGCCCGGTGTCGATGCGGTACCCGTTCACGTCTTCGCGGCCCACGCGGCCACCGGGGTGCGCTCCACGCTCGAGGACCGTGACGCGTCGTCCGCGGCCGGCGAGTTGCAGGGCGGCCGACAGGCCGGCGAGTCCCGCCCCGACGACCACCACGTCATCCGAGGGGGCGGCAAGCGTGCGCATCAACGGGCCCGACGACGAACGACCATGATCGATTCATACCCGTTCGACGGCTCGCCAACCGCCGTTTTCACCCGTGACGGGGTGTGACGTTCCCCGCTGGGGGGCGGTCGGCGCGGGTGCCGGAGCGTGTGCTCCTCAGGGTGCGCAGCAGCGGGCTCATCGCGATGAAGGCCGACAGAGCAGCGGCATTGGTCAGCGGCTGGGCTTGGTACGTGGGAAGCATCATGGATATGGATGACCCCAGGGACGTGGCCCGAAACCTGCCGAAACCGTAAGGATGTGGTCATCATTGCGAGCCGCTCGGCGCCAGGCTCGGCAGGCGGTCGATGCCGAACTCGCGGCGCAGCACCGCGCGCGCCGTGTAGTACCCGGCCATGCCGTGCACGCCGCCGCCAGGTGGCATCGCCGACGAACACAGGTATGCGCCCGGGATGGGGGTCGCCCACGGGGTCCACCGCACGGTGGGTCCGGTCAACGCGCTGAACATGTTGTTGCCTCCCACGCCGATGTCGCCGCCCACCAGGTTGGCATTGTGGTCGGCCAGGTGCGCCGCGGGCACGCTGCGGGCGGCCACCACGAGGTCGCGGAAGCCCGGCGCGAACCGCTCGAACACGCCGATCACCGTTTCGGTCGCATCCAGCGTCGAGCCGGTCGGGACGTGCGCGTAGGTCCACAGCGGCCGTCTGCCGGCGGCGTCGACGCGACCGGGATCGGCCAGGTGGGGCAGCGCGGCCAGCACCATCGGCCATTCGGCGTGCCTGCCCTGGGCGATCGTGCGCTCGGCGTGGACCATCTGCGCTCGGCTGCCACCCAGGTGCAGCGTCGGCGCCGCCGCCAATCGTCGTTCGCGCCAATCGATCTCGCCCGACAGGACGAAGTCGACCTTGGCCACGCCCGGCCCGAACCGATACCGGCGCAGGGCGTTGGCGTATCGCCGGGGCAGCGCGTCGCCGTAGATGCGCAGCAGGGCCGGGGGAGCGACGTCGTAGAGCACCACGCCGCCCGGCGGCCGGGTGACCTCCTCGCCGGTGACGAGTTCGCCGCCGTGGGCGCGCAGGTCGGCGATCAGCGCGTCGGCGATGGCCTGCGAACCGCCCACCGGGATGGGCCAGCCGACGCCGTGCCCCAGGGTGGCCAGCATGAGGCCGGCGCCGGCCGACACCAGCGACGGCATGGTCGAGATGGTATGCGCCGCAACGCCAGTGAACAGTGCGCGAGCATCCTCGCCGGTGAGCGCGCGCCACGCCGGGGTGCCCTGGGCGAGCAGCCGGGGTGCCACCCGTAGCGCCGCAGGCAGTGACGGGGGAAGCGAACGCTTGTCGCCGAGCAGCAGGCCCACCACGCCGTCGCAGTCGGCGACCAGCGGACCGAGCAGCCGGCGCCATGCGTGGCCGCCGCCGTCGAGTTCGGCGCACGTGCGCGCGATGTCGCGGTAGCCGACGGCGGCCGGTCTGCCCGGCAACGGGTTGGCGTAGGACACGTCCGGGACCGCCAGGGTCACCCCCCGGCGCTGCAGGTCGAACTCGGAGAAGAACGGCGACGCCAGGGCGAGCGGGTGTACGGCCGAGCAGATGTCGTGCGCGACACCGTCGAACTCCGGGTCCGGCAGGGTGCGCGCACCACCGCCCAGGGTGTCCTGGGCCTCGATCACGCGCACCGACAACCCGGCCCTGGCGAGGATCACCGCCGCGCTCAGCCCGTTGGGTCCACTGCCTACGACGGTCACGTCCATGAGTGAGATTCAAGCCCATTAGGCTGACCGCGTGAGTCTCCCCGTGGTATTGATCGCCGACAAACTCGCCGAGTCGACCGTCGCCGCTCTCGGCGACCAGGTGGAAGTGCGCTGGGTCGACGGCCCGGACCGCCCCAAGCTGCTGTCGGCGGTTGCCGACGCCGACGCGCTGCTGGTGCGTTCGGCCACCACCGTCGACGCCGAGGTGCTCGCCGCAGCGCCCAAGCTCAAGATCGTCGCCCGCGCCGGCGTCGGCCTGGACAACGTCGACGTCGACGCCGCCACCGCCCGTGGCGTCCTGGTCGTCAACGCCCCGACCTCCAACATCCACAGCGCGGCCGAGCATGCGCTGGCGCTGCTGCTGGCCACCGCGCGGCAGATCCCGGCCGCCGACGCCACGCTGCGCGAGCACACGTGGAAGCGGTCGTCGTTCTCCGGCACCGAGATCTTCGGCAAGACCGTCGGCGTCGTCGGGCTGGGCCGCATCGGCCAGCTGGTCGCGCAGCGGCTCGCGGCGTTCGGCGCCCACATCACCGCCTACGACCCGTACGTGTCACAGGCCCGCGCCGCCCAGCTGGGCATCGAGCTGCTGACGCTCGACGACCTGCTCGGACGCGCCGACTTCATCTCGGTCCACCTGCCCAAGACCAAGGAGACCGCGGGCCTCATCGGCACGGAGGCGCTGGCCAAGACCAAGCCGGGCGTCATCATCGTCAACGCCGCCCGCGGCGGACTGATCGACGAGCAGGCGCTGGCCGACGCCATCACCAGCGGTCACGTCCGCGGCGCGGGCCTCGACGTGTTCTCCACCGAGCCGTGCACCGACAGCCCGCTGTTCGAGCTGCCGCAGGTCGTCGTGACGCCGCACCTGGGCGCGTCGACGGCCGAGGCGCAGGACCGTGCGGGTACCGACGTCGCTGCCAGCGTGCGATTGGCGCTGGCCGGCGAATTCGTCCCCGATGCGGTCAACGTCGGCGGCGGTGTCGTCGGCGAAGAGGTGGCACCGTGGCTGGACCTGGTGCGCAAGCTGGGGCTGCTGGCGGGCGTGCTGTCCGCCGAGCTGCCGACCAACCTGTGCGTCCAGGTGCGTGGCGAGCTGGCAGGCGAGGAGGTCGAGGTGCTGCGGCTGTCGGCGCTGCGCGGCCTGTTCTCGTCGGTCATCGAGGATCAGGTCACGTTCGTCAACGCCCCCGCCCTGGCCGCCGAGCGCGGCGTCGAGGCGTCCATCGACACCGAGTCCGAGAGCCCCAACCACCGCAGCGTCGTCGACGTGCGCGCGGTGGCCGCCGACGGGTCGACGGTCAACGTCGCGGGCACCCTGTCGGGGCCGCAGCTGGTCGAGAAGATCGTCCAGGTCAACGGGCGCAACCTGGACCTGCGCGCCGAAGGCGTGAACCTGATCATCAACTACGACGACCAGCCGGGCGCCCTCGGCAAGATCGGCACGCTGCTCGGCGGCACGGGGGTCAACATCCTGGCCGCCCAGCTCAGCCAGGACGCCGACGGCGACGGCGCGACGATCATGCTGCGCCTGGACCGTCCGGTGCCCGACGACGTGCTGGCCACGATCGGCCGGGACGTCAACGCGGCGACGCTGGAACTGGTGGACCTGTCGTGAGCACGCCCATGAAGCTGGCCGTCATCGCAGGCGACGGCATCGGGCCCGAGGTCATCGCCGAGGCGCTCAAGGTCCTCGACGTCGTGCTGCCCGGGGTCGAACGCACCGAGTACGACCTGGGCGCGCGTCGCTACCACGCCACGGGTGAAACGCTTCCGGACGGCATGGTCGACGAACTGCGCGGCCACGACGCGATCCTGCTCGGCGCCATCGGGGACCCGTCGGTGCCCAGCGGCGTGCTGGAGCGCGGGCTGTTGCTGTCGCTGCGCTTCGCGCTGGACCACCACGTGAACCTGCGGCCGTCGAAGCTGTACCCCGGTGTCGACAGCCCGCTGGCGGGCAATCCGGAGATCGACTTCGTGGTGGTGCGCGAGGGCACCGAGGGGCCCTATACGGGCACCGGCGGCGCCATTCGCGTCGGGACGCCGCACGAGGTGGCCACCGAGGTCAGCCTGAACACGGCGTTCGGGGTCGAGCGGGTGGTGCGCGACGCGTTCGCGCGCGCTCGGTCGCGTCGCAAGCACCTGACATTGGTGCACAAGACCAACGTGCTGTCGTACGCGGGCAGGCTGTGGGCGCGCATCGTCGACGCGGTGGGGGCCGAGTACCCCGACGTCGAGGTCGCCTACCAGCACATCGATGCCGCCACGATCCACATGGTGACCGATCCGGGCCGGTTCGACGTCATCGTCACCGACAACCTGTTCGGCGACATCATCACCGATCTCGCCGCCGCGGTGTCCGGTGGCATCGGGTTGGCCGCGAGCGGCAACATCGACGCCACGCGGACCAACCCGTCGATGTTCGAGCCGGTGCACGGCAGCGCACCCGACATCGCGGGCAAGGGCATCGCCGATCCCACCGCCGCCATCATGTCGGTGGCGCTGTTGCTCGCGCACGTCGGTGAGACTGCCGCCGCGGCGCGGGTCGACGCCGCCGTCGCGGAGCATCTGGCCACGCGAGGCACCGAGTCGTCGAGTACGTCGGCGATCGGCGATCGGATCGTCTCGAAGCTCTGACCCGGCCGTGGCTCGCCGAACCCGGCTGCGCGAGCTGGTCACGTCGACCCATCAGTGTTGGTTGTTCGCCGTCGGTTCCACGCTGTTCGCCGTCGCGACGATGCCCGGCTTCCCGGGTGACGCGACGGTGGCCAACGCGCTGTGCTTCACCGGGTCGTGGTGCTTCACCGCGGCGGCCTGGATCCAGCTGGTCCGCTCGGGTCCCGAGGGCAGCCTCGACTGGTTCGCGGCGGCAACCCAATTCGCGGGCACGGTGTTGTTCAACGTGAGCACCGGCGCGGCGGTGTGGGCGCACCAGGTGCTCGCCGAGCGCCGCCTGGTGTGGGCGCCCGACGCGGTGGGCTCGGCGGCGTTCTTGGTCAGCGGGGTGGTGGCGGTGGCTGCCGTCACCGTCGGCGTGGGTGCCTGGGCGCCACGGTCTGCGGAGTGGAAGGCCGGTTGGGTCAACCTGCTGGGGTGCATCGCGTTCGGGGTGAGCGCGCTGGCCGCGTTCGTCGAGACCACCGGCGCGGTGGTCGACGCGAACGTCGCCGGGCTGGGGACGTTCGTGGGGGCGCTGTGCTTCCTGGTGGCCGCGCTGCTGGTGGTGCCGGGCCGTACGGGCGGGCGCGCGTCGCTCTCCTGACGCCTAGCTGCGGCTGCGCAGCGGATCGCCGGCCACGGGGACCAACGGCACCGCGATCAGCGGCAGTACCGCACACACCGCGAAGGCCAGCGGGTACCCCGCCGCGGCGATCAGCGCGCCGAACACCGGTGGCACGACGCCGGAGGTGAACAGCTGCGCGGTGTTCTGCGTGCCCAGCGCCCGGCCGCTCCAGAAGGGCCCGGCGATCTCGGCGATCGCGGTGAAGGCCAACCCGTTGTCGGACACCGTCACCACGGAGGCGATCACCAGCAGCACGATGCTGACGGGGGAGTCCAGCAGGTCGGTGACGGCCAGCAGCCCCATCGCGATGGCCGCGCCGATGGCGATGACGCGCACCGGATGCAGCCGCGACCCGACGCGGTCCGACCAGATGCCCGCGCCGATTCGTCCTGCCGCGCCGAGCACTTGGGCGCCCGTCACCACGACGCCCGCGGCGGCGGCCGACCATCCGCGGTCGGTCATCAGCCACACCAGCGCGAAGGTCCACACCAGTACCTGCGGGGTGACCAGCAGCACCGACACCGCGTGGATGCGCCACAGGGTCGACGAGCCCCGGTAGGGGTTGACCAGGTGCGCGGCCGGAGCCTCGGCGCGGGGCGGCCGCGGCGGATCCAGCACGCCCGCCAGGCTGATCACGGCGGCCACCGTGCACAGGACGGCGGGGAACAACAGCGCGCTCCCGACGCCGTGCTGCTCGGCCAGCCGCGGAATGACCAACGCCCCCAAGCCGACTCCGAGCGGTTGCGCGGTCTGGCGGATTCCCATGGTGACGCCGCGCTGGTGTGGTGGGAACCATCCCACCACCAGCCGGCCACTGGCCGAGTTGCTGCTGGCCGCCGCCATGCCGCCGAGGAACAACAGCGTCGCGACCGCGATCAGGGAGTGTGCGGCGGCGGCGCCGTAGGCGGCCGCCGCCGTCAGCGCCGAGCCCAGGGCCAATACGATGCGCTCGCCGATCCGGTCGACCACCCAGCCCCAGGCGATCAACGTCACCACCATGCCGAAGCTGGGCATGGCCGCGACCAGACCCGCGGTGCCGAGGTCGAGGCCCAGTTCGGCGTGCAGCGTGGGGATGAGGAACGCGACGCCGTTGATGAACACGTTGGTGAACAACGTGGCCGTCAGTGCGATCGCCAACATCGACCAGCGTCGTGCCGTCCCGATTTCCGCCATGGTGGCCATCGTGTCACCGATGTCTCATATGTTTGAACAGCTTTCTCGCATGATGAGACGGGTCGGAGGCGCGCCACCCGTCGTCCGACGGCCGGGCGTGCCGATTAGGCTGGGCGTATGCGCCTAGGTCGAATCGCCAGTCCCGACGGTGTCGCCTTCGTCACGATCGAGGGGGACGCGTCCAACTTCGGCAGCGGGGCCACCGACGCCGTGGCCCGCGAGATCGCCGAACATCCGTTCGGCACACCCGAGTTCACCGGACGGTCCTGGCCGTTGGCCGACGTCCGGCTGCTCGCGCCCATCCTGGCCAGCAAGGTGGTGGCGATGGGCAAGAACTATGCCGCGCACGCCGCCGAGATGGGCGGACCCGCGCCGGAGGACCCGGTGATCTTCCTCAAGCCCAACACCGCGATCATCGGGCCCAACGTGCCGATCCAACTGCCCGCCGACGCCCATCCCGTGCACCACGAGGGGGAGCTGGCGATCGTGATCGGGCGCCCGTGCAAGGACGTGCCCGCCGCGCGGGCCGCCGAGTTCATCCTCGGGTACACCATCGCCAACGACGTCTCGGCGCGCGATCAGCAGCGCAAGGACGGCCAGTGGATGCGCGCCAAGGGCCACGACACCTTCTGTCCGGTGGGGCCGTGGATCGACACCGACGTCGACCCGTTCGACCTGGAGCTGCGCACCGAGGTCAACGGCGAGGTGCGCCAGCGGAGTCGGACGTCGCTGATGCTGCACGACATCGGCGCCATCGTCGAGTGGGTGTCGGCCGTGATGACCCTGCTCCCCGGTGATCTGATCTTGACCGGAACGCCGGAGGGTGTCGGACCCATCGAGGACGGCGACACCGTCGCCATCACCGTCGAGGGCATCGGTACCCTCACCAATCCCGTTGTGCGGAAGGCGAAGTGATGGCCAACCAGGAGGCGGGCGCGCAGGGCGTGGTACGCGTGCGGTTCTGCCCGTCGCCCACGGGGACGCCCCACGTCGGGTTGGTGCGGACGGCGCTGTTCAACTGGGCGCAGGCGCGACACACCGGCGGTGAGTTCGTCTTCCGCATCGAGGACACCGACGCCGCCCGTGACAGCGTGGAGAGCTACGAGGCCATCCTGGACGCTCTGCGCTGGCTGGGTCTGGACTGGGACGAGGGCCCGGAGGTCGGCGGACCGTACGAGCCCTACCGGCAGTCGCAACGCGGTGCGATCTACCGCGACGTCATCGACCGGTTGCTGCAGGCGGGCGAGGTCTACGAGGCGTACTCCACCCCGGACGAGGTCGAGGCCCGCCACCTCGCCGCGGGACGAAATCCCAAGCTGGGCTACGACAACTTCGATCGCACGCTGACCGCCGAGCAGCGTGCGGCGTTCGCCGCCGAGGGGCGCTCGCCGGTGCTGCGGCTGCGCATGCCCGACGAAGACCTCGGCTGGACCGACCTGGTGCGTGGGCCCGTGAGCTTTCCCGCCGGTTCGGTGCCGGACTTCGCGATCACGCGCGCCAACGGAGATCCGCTGTACACGTTGGTCAATCCGGTCGACGACGCGTTGATGAAGATCACGCACGTGTTGCGCGGCGAGGACATCATGCCGTCCACGCCGCGTCAGATCGCGCTCTACCGCGCGCTGATCCGGATCGGGGTGGCCGAGTTCGTGCCCGAGTTCGCGCACCTGCCCTCGGTGCTCGGCGACGGCAACAAGAAGCTGTCCAAGCGCGACCCGCAGTCCAACCTGTTCCTGCACCGCGACCGCGGCTTCCTGCCGGAGGGGCTGCTGAACTACCTTGCGCTGCTTGGCTGGGGCATTGCCGACGACCGGGACGTCTTCAGCCTCGCCGAGATGGTGACGACCTTCGACGTCCGCAACGTCAACTCCAATCCGGCGCGCTTCGACCAGAAGAAGGCCGACGCCATCAACGCCGAGCACATCCGCCTGCTCGACGCGGCGGAGTTCACCGCCCGCCTACGGGACTTCTTCGTGGCGCACGGGCACGACACCGGGCTCGACGACGCCGGGTTCGCCGCCGCCGCCGCCCTGGTGCAGACGCGCATCGTCGTGCTCGGCGATGCCTGGGAGCTGTTGAAGTTCCTCGACGAGGCGTCCTTCGCCCTCGACGAGAAGTCGGCGGCCAAGGAATTGCGGCCCGAGGCGGTCGCGGTCCTCGACGCCGCCGTCGGTGCGCTGGAGGCGGTCGGGGAGTGGTCCACCGCGGCCATCGAGGCGGCGCTGAAGGCGGCCCTGCTCGACGATCTCGAACTCAAACCCCGCAAGGCCTTCGGGCCCCTTCGGGTCGCGGCCACGGGGGCGTCGGTGAGCCCGCCGCTGTTCGAGTCGCTCGAGCTGCTGGGGCGCGACCGCACGTTGACCAGGCTGCGCGCCGGGCGGGCCCGGGCCGAGGCGGCGTCCGCCGCGTCGTGACGGAGGCCGACCCGGGGTGGGTGGCAAGAGGGCGTCGAAATCTTTGGTAGTCTGCTCGTCGGCCCGAGAACGCAGCACCGCGGTGGCCACCGCGGGGCGGCCGCCTCGGAAAGGTCCGTGACCAGTGGTTATGGGTCGCCTTGGGGTATGGTGTAATTGGCAACACAGCTGATTCTGGTTCAGCCATTCTAGGTTCGAGTCCTGGTACCCCAGCCACTGCCGGCGATTAGGTCAGCGTGCACCGCTGAGCTATGCTTCTCGTCGCAGAAAGTTCTAGCCCCCGTCGTCTAGCGGCCTAGGACGCCGCCCTCTCACGGCGGTAGCGTGGGTTCGAATCCCATCGGGGGTACGTCAGTCGAAGGCGCTCGGTCCATCCGGACCGGGCGCCTTCGACGTCTTCGGACCACACCGTCGGACCACATCGTCGGACCACACCGTCGGACCACGCCGTCGGGTCAGGCAACCAGGGCGCGATCACCGCGGGGCGCGCGGACGTGGGCCACGTGGGCCACGTGGGCATCCTCACAGTCGCCGGGTGAGCGCCTCGGCGGCGGCGAGAAGGTCGGCGGCCCAGCGGGCACCGGGTCGGCGCCCCATGCGGTCGATGGGCCCCGACACCGAGACCGCGGCGATCACGGCGCCGCGGGCGTCGCGCACCGGGGCGGACACGCTCGCCACGCCCGGCTCCCGTTCCGCCGCGCTCTGCGCCCAGCCGCGCTTGCGGACCTCCGCCAGCGTGCGGTCGGTGAACATCGCCTGCGGCAGCACGGCCTGCTGGGTGGCGGCATCGCTGTAGGCGAGCAGCACCTTGGCGCCGGACCCGGCGGTCATCGGCAACCGGGTGCCGACGGGCACGGTGTCCCGCAGGCCCGCAGGCGGTTCCAAGGCCGCCACGCAGACGCGTGCGGTGCCCTCGCGGCGGTACAGCTGCACGCTCTCACCGGTGATCTCGCGCAACCGCGGCAACACCAGGGCCCCCGCGGCCAACAGGGGATCGTTGACGTGGCCGGCCAACTCGGTCACGGCGGGTCCCAGACGCCAGCGTCCCTCCGCGTCGCGGGCCAGCAGTCGGTGGACTTCCAGGCCCGCGGCCAGGCGATGTGCGGTGGCGCGCGGCAGGCCGGTGCGCTCGCACAGTTCTGCCAGACCACAAGGGGACTCGGCCACCGAGTGGAGCACCCCCACGGCTTTGTCGAGAACGCCGATGCCGCTATCCTGTCTCACAGGGAGATACTAGCGTCCCGCATATTGAGAAGCATCGAAACGTCCGCACAGCCCTGCGGACCGCCCGAAGGATGAATCCATGACCCCGCGCACCATGGCAGAGAAGGTCTGGGCCGATCACGTCGTCGTCCCCGGCACCGGCGAGGGAGCCTCGCGTGAGCCCGATCTGATCTACGTCGACCTCCATCTGGTGCACGAGGTCACCAGCCCGCAGGCCTTCGACGGGCTGCGCCTGGCCGGCCGGCCGGTGCGCCGCCCCGACCTCACCATCGCCACCGAGGACCACAACGTCCCGACCGTCGACATCGACAAGCCGATCGCGGATCCGGTGTCCCGCACCCAAGTGGAGACGTTGCGGCGCAACTGCGAAGAATTCGGCATCCGACTGCATCCGATGGGCGACGCCGAGCAGGGCATCGTGCACATCATCGGGCCGCAGCTGGGGCTCACCCAGCCCGGCATGACGATCGTCTGCGGTGACAGTCACACCTCGACCCACGGCGCCTTCGGGTCCATCGCGATGGGCATCGGCACCTCGGAGGTGGAGCACGTGCTCGCCACGCAGACGTTGCCCTTGCGCCCCTTCAAGACCATGGCGGTCAACGTGGACGGGGTGCTGCCCGCCGGCGTCACCGCCAAGGACGTCATCCTGGCCGTGATCGCCAAGATCGGCACCGGCGGCGGTCAGGGCCACGTCATCGAATATCGCGGCACTGCCATCGAATCGCTGTCGATGGAGGGCCGGATGACGATCTGCAACATGAGCATCGAGGCCGGCGCGCGAGCGGGCATGGTGGCTCCCGACGAGACCACGTTCGCATACCTCAAGGGGCGGCCACACGCGCCGACCGGAGCCGACTGGGATGCCGCCGTCGAGGCGTGGACGGCGTTGCGCACCGACGAGGGAGCGGAATTCGACACCGAGATCTACCTCGACGCCGCCTCGCTGAGCCCCTTCGTCACGTGGGGCACCAACCCCGGTCAGGGTGTGCCGCTGAGTGGATCGGTGCCGGATCCCGAACTGGTGTTCGATGACGCCGAGCGGCAGAGCGTGGAGAAGGCGTTGGCCTACATGGATCTTCGCCCCGGTACCGCCATGCGGGACATCCCGGTCGACGCGGTGTTCGTGGGCTCGTGCACCAACGGCCGCATCGAGGATCTGCGGGTGGTGGCCGACGTGTTGCGCGGCCGCACGGTGGCCGACGGCGTCCGGATGCTGGTGGTGCCCGGCTCCATGCAGGTGCGTGCGCAAGCCGAATCCGAGGGGCTCGGCGAGATCTTCACCGCGGCGGGCGCCCAGTGGCGGCAGGCGGGATGCTCGATGTGCCTGGGGATGAACCCCGATCAGCTGGCCCCCGGCGAGCGCTGCGCCTCCACGTCGAACCGCAATTTCGAGGGCCGCCAAGGCAAGGGCGGCCGCACGCACCTGGTGTCGCCGGCAGTCGCCGCGGCCACCGCCGTACGCGGCACGCTGTCCTCGCCCGCCGATCTCTGATCGCTCCGTCGCCAACCACCGCGTCGCCAAGCACCGCGCCGTCAACCACCGCGTCGTCAACCAGGAGTACCCATGGAAGCCTTCACCACACATACCGGAATCGGCGTCCCGCTGCGCCGGTCGAACGTCGACACCGACCAGATCATCCCGGCGGTGTACCTCAAGCGGGTCACCCGAACGGGTTTCGAGGACGGTCTGTTCGCCGCCTGGCGCAACGATCCGGCGTTCATCTTGAACCAGGCGCCCTTCGACCGGGGTTCGGTTCTGGTGGCCGGGCCGGACTTCGGCACCGGGTCCTCGCGGGAACACGCGGTCTGGGCGCTGATGGATTACGGCTTCCGGGTCGTCATCTCGTCGCGCTTCGCCGACATCTTCCGGGGCAATTCGGGCAAGGCCGGGCTCCTTGCGGCGGAAGTCACTCAAGATGACGTCGAATTGCTGTGGAAGGTCATCGAGCAGTCACCGGGATTGGAACTGACTGTGGATCTCAAGGATCGAACGGTCACCGCCGGAACGGTCATGGTGCCGTTCACGATTGACGACTACACCGCCTGGCGGCTGTTCGAAGGACTCGACGACATAGGCCTTACGCTGCGGAAACAGGACGAGATCGCGTCCTTCGAGGCGCGTAGGCAGAGCTGGAAGCCGCGCACTCTGCCGGCCTGATTCGCCGGGCTCCGGGCGGAATTCACCGTCCCGCAACCCCGTTCTAGGACTGCCGTACCACTGTCCATGTGGGGCAACCGGATTACTCATCCGACTCTCAGCAATGCCCGAAACCGGGCGTGGCTCTTGGATATCTGCAGCCTGAGGGTTTACCGTGTGCACTAGTCGGCTCAACGCGAGCCACTGGCTTCGGAGGTTTTGCATGAACAAGGCAGAGCTCATCGATGTCCTCACGGACAAGTTGGGCACCGATCGTCGGCAGGCAACTGCCGCCGTGGAAAACGTCGTCGACACCATCGTGCGCGCCGTCCACAAGGGCGACAGCGTCACGATCACCGGCTTCGGCGTCTTCGAGCAGCGTCGCCGCGCCGCTCGGGTGGCGCGCAACCCGCGCACCGGCGAGACCGTGAAGGTCAAGCCGACGTCGGTTCCGGCCTTCCGGCCCGGCGCTCAGTTCAAGGCCGTCGTCTCCGGCGCGCAGAAGCTCCCGGCTGACGGCCCGGCCGTCAAGCGTGGCGCCACCGCCGCTCCGGCACGCCGCGGTGCGGTGAAGAAGGCGGCCGTCAAGAAGGCTGCGCCGGCCAAGAAGGCTGCCGCACCGGCGAAGAAGGCTGCGGCGCCCGCGAAGAAGGCCGCCACCCCGGCCAAGAAGGCTCCGGCCGCGAAGAAGACCACCACGTCGGCCAAGAAGGCCCCGGTCGCCAAGAAGACCACGGCCACCAAGACCACGGCCACCAAGGCTCCGGCGAAGAAGGCCGCCACCCCGGCCAAGAAGGCCGCCGCCCCCGCCAAGAAGGCGCCGGCAGCCAAGAAGGCCGCACCGGCCGCCAAGAAGACCACCGCCACCAAGGCCGTCGCCAAGAAGGCGCCGGTGGCCAAGAAGGCTCCCGCCAAGCGGGGCCGCAAGTAGGTTTGCACCGTCGAACGCGCCGTGGATCGTTGCGATCCGCGGCGCGTTCGTGCGTTGCCGGGGTGAGGCCGCGCGTCAGCGCGCGGCGAGCGGGCTGCCGATGTGGTCGGCCGCGATCAGCACCCCTTCGCGCACCGACAGCACCCACGTGCTGCCCTTGCGGTTGCGCGACTTGTCCGGTGTCACGCCGTCGCGTTCGCACCACCAGTCGATGAGATCCGGAATCACCTTGCCCTGCGTACAGATCGCCGGCGTGCCCTCGGCCTTGGCGATCTCGGCCAGCCGATGACGGCCTGCGTCGGGATCGTCGGCGTAGGCCTCCTCGGTGAGGGCCGGCTCCTCGGCGATGGTCGAACCCAACTCCTCGGCCAGCGGCTCCAGCGTCTGCTGGCACCGCACTCGCGGTGCGGCGTAGAGTTCGGTGGCGCCGAACGCCAGCAACAGTCCGACGAGCGACTCGGCTTGCGCGCGCCCCGTCTTGTCCAGGGGGCGCAGCCGATCGTCGCCCTTGTAGCGCGCCTTGCTGCCTGCCACACCGTGGCGGACCACCAGCACGTTGTACGTGTCGGCGGGGTGTTTGGCGAAGCGGCGCAGCACCTTCCGATCCAATGGATAGCCGACGCGCTGCATCGCCTCGGGCACCGGTAGCCACAGCAGCTCGTCGACCTCGGAGTTGGGCTCGAAGTCCCCGCCGATGGCCCGAGCGGCCCAGTAGCGCACCTTCTTGGTCCCACGGTCGAGCGGATAGCTCACCGCTGCCAGCCGCCTGCCGAGTTCGGCGGCGTAGCCGGTCTCCTCCTCGACCTCGCGCACCGCGGCCACCGGCTCACTCTCGCCGGGGTCGAGCTTGCCCTTCGGCAGCGACCAGTCGTCGTACCGCGGCCGGTGCACCACGGCGACTTCGACCGCCCCGTCGGCGGCTTCGTCCTCGCGCCACAGCACCGCGCCCGCGGCGAGCACGACCTCGCTGCCCTGCGAACCCTTCTTCGACACCTCTACTCCTGCGGTCTAGGGGTGCCGGTGCCGTTCCATCAGCGAGACCTGGTGGTCGCGCACCGTCTGCCCCTCGTGCGGCAACGCCGTCCAGCGACCGTCCGGGCCCAGTTCCCAACAGCGGGTGGCGGGATCGAGAGCCGACTCCATGACGTCGTCGAGTTGCCCGGCCAGTCTCGGATCCTTGACCTGTGCCATGACTTCGACGCGGCGGTCGAGATTACGATGCATCATGTCGGCACTGCCGATCCAGAACTCGTCGATGGCGCGGAAGTGAATGATTCGCGAGTGCTCCAGGAAGCGGCCGAGAATCGACCGCACCGTCACGTTCTCGGAGTAACCCTCCACGCCGGGACGCAGCGCGCAGATCCCGCGGACCACCACCTGCACCGGAACACCCGCGCGCGAGGCGCGGTACAGCGCGTCGATGACCTGCTCGTCCACCAGGGCGTTGGCCTTGAGGCGAATCCGGGATTCGGCGCCGTCGCGGTGCGCCTCGATCTCGCGGTCGATGCGCTCGATGATGCCCTTGCGCACGCTGTGCGGCGCCACCAGCAGGTTGCGGTAAGACACCTTGCGGGAGTAGCCCGTCAGTGAGTTGAACAGGTCGGTGAGGTCGGCGCCGATGTCGGGTGCCGCCGTCAACAGGCCCACGTCCTCGTACAGGCGCGCGGTCTTGGGGTTGTAGTTGCCGGTCCCGATGTGGCAGTAGCGCCGGATGGTGGCGCCCTCGCGCCGCACCACGAGGCACGTCTTGCAGTGCGTCTTGAGGCCGATGAGGCCGTAGACCACGTGCACGCCGGCCTGCTCCAGCTTGCGCGCCCACTTGATGTTCGCCTGCTCGTCGAAGCGCGCCTTGATCTCGACCAGGGCCACCACCTGCTTGCCGGCCTCGGCGGCGTCGATGAGTGCGTTGACGATCGGGGAGTCGCCCGACGTGCGGTAGAGGGTTTGCTTGATGGCCAACACGTTCGGATCGGCGGCCGCCTGCTCGATGAACCGCTGCACGGTGGTGGAGAAGGAGTCGTAGGGGTGGTGCACCAGTACGTCGCCATCGCGCAGCGTGGAGAAGATGCTCTTGGGGGTCTCGCGTTCGCCGAAGGCCGGCGGCGTGGCGGGCACGAACGGCGGATCCTTCAGATCCGGCCGGTCCACGCCGTAGATCTGCCACAGCGACGACAGGTCGAGCAACCCGGGAACCTCGATGACGTCACCGGGATGGACGTCGAGTTCGCGCAGCAGTAGCTCCAGCATGTTCTCGGTCATGTCGTCGGCGATCTCGAGGCGCACCGGGGACCCGAAGCGCCGCCGTGCGAGTTCGCGTTCCAGCGCCTGCAGCAGGTCCTCGTCGCGGTCCTCTTCGACCTCGAAGTCGGCGTTGCGGGTGATGCGGAACGCGTGGTGCTCCACGATGTCCAGGCCGGGGAACAGCACGTGCAGGAACGCCGCGATCAGCTCCTCCATGGGCAGGAAGCGCGACGCCCCGTCGTCCTCGCGGGGGCGCAGTTCCACGAAGCGATCGACGTTGTCGGGCACCTTGATTCGCGCGAAGTGCTGGGTGCCGTCGTCGGGTTGGCGCACGGTGATGGCCAGATTCAGGCTGAGCCCGCTGACGAAGGGGAACGGGTGGGCGGGGTCGACCGCCAGCGGCGTCAGTACCGGGAACACCTGTTCGTGGAAGTAGGTGCTCAGCCGGTCGCGCTCGTGGTCGTCCAGCTCGCTCCACGTCACGATCACGATGCCCTGCTCGGCCAGTGCCGGACGCACCAGGTCGCCGAACACGCTGGCATGCCGGGTCGCGATCTGCTGCGTGCGTTCGCCGATGCGGCGCAACTGTTCCCGCGGGGACAGGCCGTCGGCGGAGCGGACGGACAGGCCCATCTCGTCGCGGCGTTTCAACCCGGCGACGCGCACCATGTAGAACTCGTCGAGGTTGGAGGCGAAGATCGCCAGGAACTTGGCGCGCTCCAACAGCGGCAGCGACGGGTCGGCGGCCAGCGCCAGCACCCGCGCGTTGAAGTCCAGCCAGCTCAGCTCGCGGTTGAGATACCGATCGTCGGGCAGGACGTCCCGCTGGTTCTGATCGACGGCTTCGGCGGTGGCCGCCGGAGGCGCCTCCGGCGCCGGATCATCCGACGCCCACTCGGCGTCGACGGTACGGGTCTCGGCTTCGGTCACGTCGTCGATCATCCCCCACGAAGGGGTCGCCGGGCTAGGTGGTCGACCACCGCGCTGGTGGCGCTTCGGTGAAATCGGCCACCGCCCGCTTGGTCACCGTGCCCACCCCGAGGCGCAGCGCGGCGTCCAGGTCGTCGGCGGTGTCGATGTCGCACCGCAGCCCGGGCCACTCGCGGGACAGTGCGACTGCGCCCGAATCGGCGTGTCGCCGTGCGGAGTTCGGGCCGAAGCGCGGATCCAGGGGGACTCCGAACGCGAACAGGGCCACGGTGCCGGTGCCCTGACGGTCACCCACGAAGCTGCGGTCGTGGGCGCGGGCCGCGGCCACCGCCTGGGCCAACTCGCGGGCCTGCAGGGCGGGCAGATCACCCTGGAGTGCGGCGACGGCGTCGGTGTGCTCGCGCACCACCGCCTCCCCGGCCAACACGGCGGCGTTGAGCGGATCGGGGTGCGCCTGCGGCGTGGGGTCGGCGACGACGCGCGCACCGTAGTCGTGCGCCAGGTCGGTGACGGCGGCGTCGGGCGTGACCACGGTGATGCTGCGGATGGCGGGTACCGCGGAAGCGGCGGTGATCGTGTCGGCGAGCATCGCCAACACCAGCGTCGCGCGCGCGGCAGCCGGATACGTCGACGCCAGCCGCGTCTTGGCCTCCGGCAGTCGCTTGACCGCGATGATCAACCCGACGCCGGTCGTGCGGCGGGTCGAGGTGCCGCTCATGGCTGACATCCTGCCATCAGCGGCGTCGACGAACGACTGCTCACGCCTTCGTCAACGGCCTGAGGTTAGATTTGTTCCCGTGGTGAACGCGGCGGTCATGGGTGCTGGAGCATGGGGCACGGCGCTGGCGAAGGTGCTCGCGGACGCGGGCAACGACGTCACGCTGTGGACCAGGCGTGCCGGGCTGGCCGACGAAATCAACGCCACCCATCGCAATCCCGACTACGTCGGCGACGCCGCGTTGCCGGCGTCCATCCGGGCGACCAGCGACGCCGCCGACGCGCTCACCGGAGCGTGCACCGTGCTGCTGGCAGTGCCGTCGCAGACGCTGCGGACGAACCTGGTGCAGTGGGCCCCGCACGTCGGCGACGACACCACGCTGGTCAGCGTCGCCAAGGGCATCGAGCTGCAGACGCTGATGCGCATGAGCCAGGTGATCGAACAGGTCACCGGTGCCAACCCCGGCCGCATCGCGGTGATCACCGGTCCCAACCTCGCCAGCGAGGTCGTCGACGAGCAGCCGGCCGCCACCGTCGTGGCCTGCGCGGACTCCGGTCGTGCGGTCGCGCTCCAGCGCGCACTGTCCACCGGATACTTCCGCCCGTACACCAACGCCGACGTCGTGGGCGCCGAGATCGGGGGAGCGTGCAAGAACGTCATCGCGCTGGCCTGCGGCATGGCGGCCGGCGTCGGACTCGGCGAGAACACCGCGGCCGCGATCATCACGCGCGGACTGGCCGAGATCATGCGGTTGGGAATCGCGCTGGGCGCCAAGCCGGCAACCCTGGCGGGGCTGGCAGGCGTCGGTGACCTCGTGGCCACCTGTACCTCCCCGCGGTCGCGCAACCGGGCCTTCGGCACACGGCTCGGCGAGGGCGGCACCATGGAGTCGGCGATGGCGGCCACCGGCGGCCACGTCGCCGAGGGCGTGACGTCGTCGCAGTCGGTGCTGGCCCTCGCCTCGAGCTACGACGTCGAGATGCCGCTGACCGACGCGGTCAACCGGGTGTGCCACGAAGGACTGTCCGTGGAGTCGGCCGTGGCGCTGCTGCTCGGCCGTCGCACCAAGCCGGAGTGAATGCGGTGTCCCCGGAGTACGGCGACTCCACCCGCAGCGTCACGGCCTCCGGCGCGCCTGCCGTGCCGGGCGAACCGGTGACGCCGCCCCCGGTACCCGCGGCCGCCTATCACCTGTCGAGTGACGAGGCCGCCCCGCTGGACAGCTACGGTCGCGCCTCCAATCCCACGTGGCGACACCTCGAATCGGCGCTCGCCGACCTCGAGGGCGCCACGGCCGCGGTGACGTTCGGGTCGGGCATGGCGGCCATCACCTCGGCCCTGCGCGTACTGGTCAGGCCGTCGACCACGCTGGTCGTACCCGCCGACGGCTACTACCAGGTGCGCCGCTACGCCGCCGAAAGGCTTGCGCCCCTTGGCGTCACCGTCGTCGAGGTGCGTGCCGACGAGATGTGCGACGCCGCCGCGGGCGCCGACGTGGTGCTCGCCGAGTCGCCGGTCAACCCCACGCTCGACGTCGTCGACCTGCACCGGCTGGCCACGACGTGCCGCAGCCGCGACGCGATCCTGCTCGTCGACAACACCACCGCCACCCCGTTCGGGCAGCGGCCGCTGTCCCTCGGCGCAGACCTCGTGGTGGCCAGCGCGACCAAGGCGTTGGCGGGACACGGCGACGTCGTGATCGGCTACGTCGCGGGCAGCCGCCCCGATCTCGTCGCCGCCGTCGAACGCGAACGCCTGCTCGCGGGGGCCATTCCGGGGCCGTTCGAGGCGTGGCTGACGATGCGCAGCCTCGGCAGCGCCGGGCTGCGCGTCGAGCGTCAGTGTCAGAACGCCATGGCGGTGGCGCTCGCGCTGCGTGGTGACCGCCGGGTCGGGACCGTGCGCTACCCCGGGCTCCCCGACGATCCCGCACACGCGATCGCCGCCGCGCAGATGCGCCGGTACGGCGGTCTGGTCGCCGTCGAACTCGCGGATGCGGCTGCCGTCCACCGATTGGTGGAGCGCAGTGCGTTGCTGGTGTCCGCGACGAGCTTCGGCGGCATCCACACCTCGGTGGACCGGCGGGCCCGCTGGGGTGACCCGGTCTCGCCGGGTTTCGTGCGGTTGTCCCTGGGCATCGAGGACACCGACGACCTGCTGGCCGACCTCGACCACGCGCTCGGCTGATCGGCCCGGGGGCGCGCCGGGTAGCCTCTCTAGGTTGTGACTGCCCGCATCCGCGTCGCCGTCGTCTACGGCGGCCGCAGCTCAGAACACGCGATCTCGTGTGTCTCCGCAGGCAGCATCCTGCGCAACCTGGATCCGGCACGGTTCGAGGTGGTGGCCGTCGGCATCACGCCGCAGGGGTCGTGGGTGCTGACCGACGGTCGGCCCGAGACCCTCGCCATCACCGACGGCACGCTGCCCGGGGTGAGCGAGGAGTCCGGCACCGAGTTGGCGCTGCCCGCCGATCCTGGCCGCCGCGGGCAACTGCTGTCCCTGGACGCCGGTGAGCTGCTGACGGCCGTCGACGTGGTGTTTCCCGTATTGCACGGGCCCTACGGCGAGGACGGCACCATCCAGGGCCTGCTGGAACTGGCCGGGGTGCCCTACGTCGGCGCCGGCGTGCTGGCCAGCGCGTCGGGCATGGACAAGGAGTTCACCAAGAAGCTGTTGGCGGCCGAGGGCTTGCCGATCGGCGACCAGGTGGTGCTGCGTCCCGGGGTGCCCACCCTCACCCTCGACGAGCGGGAGCGGCTGGGGCTACCGGTGTTCGTCAAACCGGCGCGCGGCGGTTCCTCGATCGGCGTGAGTCGCGTGACGCAGTGGGATCAGCTCGACGGGGCCATCGCCGCGGCCCGCGCCCACGACCCCAAGGTGATCGTCGAGGCCGCGGTGGTGGGACGCGAACTCGAGTGCGGCGTACTGGAATTCCCCGACGGCACGGTGCGGGCGAGCACGGTGGGGGAGATCCGCGTTGCGGGCGTGCGGGGCCGCGAGGACGGTTTCTACGACTTCGAGACCAAGTATCTGGACGACGCCGCGGAACTCGACGTACCCGCCAAGGTGGCCGACGAGATCGCCGAGGAGATCCGCGATCTGGCCATCCGCGCGTTCCGGGCCATCGACTGCCAGGGCCTGGCCCGCGTCGACTTCTTCCTCACCGAGGACGGTCCGGTGATCAACGAGATCAACACGATGCCGGGGTTCACGACGATCTCCATGTTCCCGCGGATGTGGGCCGCCAGCGGGATCGACTACCCGACGCTGCTGGCCACCATGGTCGAGACCGCGCGCAGCCGCGGCACCGGCCTGCGCTGACTCAGCACCGGATCAACGGGGAGGCCCCGGCTGCGGGGTGACGGCGGGCATGGCCTTCGCGATCGCCGCCGAGACGTCTTGGATGGGCGTGGGTCCCGAACCGTCGGGCAACGTCAGCGCGACGTAGGCCGGCCGGTCCACCGCGATCCAGGTGCTGCTGCCCGCATCGGCGATGCGGAACCAGGCGACCTGATCCACCATCTGGACGGGCGCACCGGCGACGAAGTCCAGCGGGCGGTCGATGCCGCACCGCAGCACCACCGTGTCGTAGCCCTCGGGCTGTCCGTCGGCTCGCCACGCGGCGGCCCCGGCGGGCGCCGGGTCGGCCAGCGGGGCGCGCCGATAGTCGCCGAGGGCGTCGGGCAGCGCGTCGGCCAGCGCCCGGCATGGCGCCCCGTCGGCTGCGGGCGCGGGCGCCGAGGCCACGGCGACGACCCGCGGGGCCTCGGGGGTCTGTCGGACCGCCGCCACCACCAGCAGTCCCACCACCGCCAGCGCCGCGATCACCACCGCGGCGATCATCGCCGCCCGTGGCGGACCGTCGGTCTCCGCCTCGACCACGTCATTCCTCTTCCGTCTTCCGCGTGCCTAGACTCGGCGCCGCAGGGGCCAAACTACCGCAGGCACGTCGAGGAGCGAGGGGGAGCATGACCGACGACGCGCGGCCGACGATGGCCGGTCTCGGCGAGTTCGCGGTGATCGACGCCGTCGTCGCCGGCCGCGTCCAGCCGCCCGGTGTCCTGGTGGGCCCGGGTGACGACGCCGCGGTGGTGCTGGCACCCGATGGCCGGGTGGTGCTGAGCACCGACGTGCTGGTGCAGGATCGGCACTTCCGGCTCGACTGGTCGACGCCACATCAGGTGGGGCGCAAGGCGATCGCGCAGAACGCGGCCGACATCGAGGCGATGGGTGCGCGTGCCACGGCCTTCGTCGTGGGCCTCGCCGCGCCGGGGGAGACGGCCGTCGACGCCGCGACGGCGCTGTCGGACGGCATGTGGGCCGAGGCCGCGCGCAGCGGGGCCGGGATCGTGGGGGGTGATCTGGTCGCCGCACCGCAGTGGGTGATCTCGGTTACCGCGCTCGGTGATCTCGGCGGCCGCGCCCCGGTTCGGCTCGACGGCGCCCGGCCCGGCGACGTCGTCGCCATCGTCGGAGCCCTCGGGCGCTCGGCTGCGGGATTCCTGCTGTGGGACAAGGGGATCGATGACCCGCGCCACGTGGTGCTGCGCCGCGCGCACCTGGTGCCCGAGGTGCCCTACGGTCAGGGCGCGGCGGCCGCCGACGTCGGCGCCACCGCCATGACCGACGTGTCCGACGGGCTGGTGGCCGACCTGGGCCACGTCGCGCGTGCCTCGGCGGTGCGGATCGACGTGGCCACCGCGGCGCTGGCCGAGGACCGGGACGCGCTCGCCGGTGCCGCCGCGGCCGTCTCGGGCGACCCGTGGGCGTGGGTTCTGGGCGGCGGTGAGGACCACTGCCTGGTGGCGACGTTCCGCGGTGCGCCGCCGGCCGGCTGGAGGCGCATCGGGACGGTCACCGACGGGCCCGTGGGGGTGGTGGTGGACGGCGCACCGTGGCGCGGAAGCGCGGGCTGGCAGTCGTTCTGAGGTTGGTAGGTTCTCGACCATGACAGCACGCCCTCTGCAGGAGATCGTCGAGGCGGGCTGGGCCCGCGCGTTGGAGCCCGTCGCCACGCAGGTGGGCGCCATGGGCGAGTTCCTGCGCGGCGAGATCGCCGCGGGTGAGGGCTACCTGCCTGCGGGGGAGAACGTGTTGCGGGCGTTCACGTTTCCGTTCGACGAGGTGCGCGTCCTGATCGTCGGCCAGGATCCGTATCCCACGCCGGGACACGCGGTGGGGCTGAGTTTCTCGGTGGCGCCCGACGTGCGCCCGCTGCCGCGCAGCCTGGACAACGTCTTCAAGGAGTACGGCACCGACCTAGGTTTCGACGCCCCGAGCACCGGCGATCTGTCGCCCTGGGCGCGGCAGGGGGTGATGCTGCTGAACCGGGTCCTGACGGTGCGCCCCGGGGCTCCGGCATCGCACCGCGGCAAGGGGTGGGAGGCCGTCACCGAGTGTGCGATCCGCGCGCTGGTGGAGCGGCCGCAGCCGCTGGTCGCGGTGCTGTGGGGCCGCGACGCGCAGACCCTCAAACCGATGCTCGCGGGGGAGCGCTGCGCGACCATCGAGTCCGTCCACCCGTCGCCGCTGTCGGCGTCGCGGGGCTTCTTCGGCTCGCGGCCGTTCAGTCGGGCCAACGAGCTGCTGACCCAGCTCGGCGGTGAGCAGGTGGACTGGCGACTGCCCTAGCGGGCATCCGGCACGCAGCAATGGCCGCGCACCCGCCCTGAGGACGGGTGCGCGGCCAATCGTGAGACGTGCGGCCGGCGTGGGTCACGCCGGCGGGCGGATCAGCCCCGAACGACCTTGCCGGCCTTGATGCAGGACGTGCACGCGTTGACGCGCTTCTTGTTGCCGCCCGGGCGGTCCACGGCGCGCACCGGCTGGATGTTCGGGTCCCACCGGCGGCTGGTCCGGCGATGGGAGTGCGACACCGACTTGCCGAAGCCGGGGCCCTTTCCGCAGATATCGCAGACGGCAGCCATGATGAACTCCTCAATCAGTACTTTGGGTCTCGGACGAGCCGGGTGTCCCCGGGTGTCCGCAGCACCTGGGCGCGGACACGACTCGACAACCCGACCAGGATACCGGCCGGGGCGGTGATCGCCAAAATGCCGTCCACCACCACCCCGCTCTGGGAATGGTGCCAGGGCGCTGTCGGGCGGACTGGTTAGGCTCGATCGCACCGCGAACGGTGGCGCGAGACGGTGGGAGGTCCGATGGCGGCTGGTGCGCTCGACGCGACCGCGCTGCGGGAGTGGGCGCGGGCCGCGGTCGACGGCCTGGCCGCGCACGCCGACGAGATCAATGCCCTCAACGTCTACCCGGTAGCCGACGCCGACACCGGGGCGAACATGACGTTCACCATGCGGTCGGCGCTCGACCACGCGCTGTCGGTGCATCCGGTCGCCGATACCGCGCCCGACGACGTGATCGCGGTCACCGCGGCGCTGGCCGACGGCGCGCTGCAGGGGGCGCGTGGCAACTCCGGGGTCATCCTGTCGCAGATCCTGCGCGGACTCGCCGAGACCGTGGCCCGCGCGGGGCGGCCCGACGCGGTCGCCGGTGACGTCGTCGCCAGGGCCCTGGACCACGCGGTGGGCCTGGTCGTGGACGCGGTGGGGGCGGCGGTGCCCGGCACCATCGTGTCGGTGCTGCGCGCGGCGGCCGATGCCGCGCTCGCGGCGGCGGCTGGCGATGCCGCGCTCGCGGCGTCGCCCGCCACCGTGGACGGCATCTGCGCGGCCGCGTCCGAAGCCGCCAACGCAGCGCTCGAACGGACGCCCCAACAGCTCGACGTGCTCGCCTCGGCGGGCGTCGTGGACGCAGGCGGTCGGGGACTACTCGTCGTCCTCGACGCGCTGACGTGCACCCTCACCGGGCGGGCGCCGGCGCGGCGCCGTTTCGAGGGCGCGCTGGTCGCGGCGCCCGGTGCCTCGCGAGGTCGGCGAGACTCCTCCGAGGTGCCTCAGGACGAGGTGCCTCAGGACGAGGTGCCCCAGTTCGAGGTGCCCCCGTTCGAGGTGATGTACACCCTCGACCTCGACGACACCGCCGTCGAGAGCACGACCGTCGAGACGCTGCGGAAGCGACTGGCGACCCTCGGTGACTCGGTGGTGATTGCCGCCGCCCGGACGGCGCACCGGTTCTCGGTGCACGTGCACGCCGAGGATGCCGGCGCCGCCGTCGAGGCCGCGCTGGACCTCGGCACGCCGTCGGGCATCCAGATCACCGCGCTGACGGTCGGTTCGGCGACCCGGGAGCGTCCCGTCGCCCGGGCGGTGCTCGCGGTGGTCGACGGCGCCGGGGCGCGCGAACTGTTCGCGGGGGAGGGCGCCGCCGTGCTGTCCGCCGACGACGACCGCCCCGTGAGCGCGCAGCGCCTGCTGACGGCGGTCGCGGACATCGGTGCCGGCCAGGTGATGGTGCTGCCCAACGGTTTCGTCGCGGCCGAGGAGTTGGTGGCGGGCTGCGCGGCGGCCTCCGCACGGGGCATCGACGTGGTGCCGGTGCCGTCGAGTTCCATGGTGGCCGGGCTCGCGGCACTGGCCGTGCACGATCCGGAGCGCCCGGCCGTCGACGACGGCTACGCCATGGCCCGCGCGGCGGCCGAGGTGCGGCACGGTTCGGTGCGGGTGGCCGACGAGGATGCGCTCACCTGGGCCGGCGCCTGCCGGCGGGGCGACGGCCTCGGGATCGCGGGCGGCGAGGTGCTGATCGTGCGGTCCGACGTGCTGGCCGCCGCCAAGGGGCTCATCGACCTGCTGCTGACGTCCGGTGGCGAGCTGATCACCGTACTGACCGGGGACGGCGTCGACGGTGCGGCGGTGAGCGCGGCGCTCACCGAGCACGTCGACGGCACGCACCTGGCCGCCGAGTTGGTCACCTATCACACCGGCCACCGCGGCGACGTCCTGCTGATCGGGGTGGAATAGATGGTTGCGCTGTCGGACAAGCTGATTCACGTCATCGGGGCCAAGTCGGCGAAACGCCTCGAAGAACACCTCGGCCTGGTGACGGTGGACGACCTGCTGCGGCACTATCCCCGGACGTACAGCGACGGGATGACGATTCGCGGCGAGCACGAGGATCTGGACCTCGAGGAGGGGCAGCACGTCACGTTCGTCGACACCATCACCGAGGCCGCCGCCAAGCCGATGAAGCAGCAACCCGGGAAGCGGCCGCGCCGCTACCTGGTGGTGACGCTGGGCAACCGCTCCCCGAAGATCACCGCGACCTTCTTCAACGCCGACTACCTCATCAAGCAGTTGGAGGTGGGGACCCGGGTGATGCTCTCGGGCGAGGTGTCCTACTTCCGTCAGGTCATGCAGCTGACACACCCGGGTTTCTTGGTGCTCAACCCGTCGGGCGGTCGCGGCGTGGGCAGCGCGGCGCTGCGCGCGCTCGCCGACACCACCGACGGCGAGGACGACCTGCTGGCGGCCTTCGACCGCGACTTCTTCCCCATCTATCCCGCCACGGCCAAGGTGCAGAGCTGGGATCTGTATGCCTGTGTGCGGCAGGTGCTCAACGTGCTCGACCCCGTGGCGGATCCGCTGCCCGAGGACGTGCGCGAGCACTGGGACCTGATGGACGAGGACGCCGCGCTGCGGGCGATTCACCTCGCCGAGCGCGTCGCCGATCGCGACCGGGCACGGGAGCGGCTGACGTTCGACGAGGCCGTCGGGCTGCAGTGGGCGCTCGTCGAGCGGCGTAGCGGGGAACTGGGCGAATCGGGGCCACCGGCGCCGGTGCGCGAGGGCGGGATCGCGACCGCGCTGCGCGAGCGGTTGCCGTTCGAGCTGACGGCCGGCCAGCTCGAAGTCCTGGACGTGTTCACCGCCGAGTTGTCGTCGACGACGCCGATGCACCGCATGCTGCAGGGCGAGGTGGGTTCGGGCAAGACCATCGTGTCGCTGCTCGCGATGGCGCAGATGGTCGACGCCGGCTACCAGTGTGCGCTGCTGGCACCCACGGAAGTGCTTGCCGCCCAACATGCCCGCTCGATCCGCGACGTGATGGGGCCGCTGGCCCGGGCAGGTGAACTCGGCGGTGACGACGCCGGCACCCGGGTCGCGTTGCTCACCGGATCGATGACGGCGCAGCAGAAGCGCCAGGCTCGCGAGGAGATCGGCAGCGGAGCCGCAGGCATCGTCGTCGGCACCCACGCGCTCATCCAGGACGCCGTCGAGTTCCAGAATCTGGGCCTGGTGGTGGTCGACGAACAACACCGTTTCGGAGTCGAGCAGCGAGATCGACTGCGCGCCAAGGCCGCCAATGGGGTCACGCCGCACCTACTGGTCATGACGGCGACGCCCATCCCGCGCACGGTCGCGCTCACCGTGTACGGCGACCTCGAGACGTCGGAACTGCGCGAGCTGCCGCGCGGCAGGCAGCCCATCACCACCAACACCATCTTCACCCGCGAGGAACGGCAACAGAAGTGGCTGGCGCGCGCGTGGCAACGCGTGCGCGAGGAGGTGGCCGCGGGCCGCCAGGCCTACGTCGTGGCGTCGCGCATCGACGAGTCGGACAAGGACGTCGGGGCGGGTCCCGGCGGCGGCGACGGGGCGCGCGGCGGTGCGGGTCCCCGTGCGAAGGCGGCGCCGGGGCCACCCGCCCTCACGGTGGTCGAACTCTTCGAGGGGCTGGGGCGCACGGACCTGGCGGGACTGCGCCTCGGCCTGATGCACGGCCGGCTCTCCGGCGACGAGAAGGACGCCGTCATGACCGCGTTCCGCGCGGGTGAGATCGACGTCCTGGTCTGCACCACCGTCATCGAGGTGGGCGTCGACGTGCCCAACTCGACGGTGATGGTGGTGATGGACGCCGACCGGTTCGGCATCAGCCAGTTGCACCAGCTGCGCGGGCGAATCGGTCGCGGGCAGCACCCCAGCCTGTGTCTGTTGGTCACCACGCTGCCGGAGTCGTCCAAGGCGGGAGCGCGGTTGCGTGCGGTGGCCGCCACGCTGGACGGCTTCGAACTCGCCCGCCTCGACCTCCTGGAACGCCGTGAGGGAGACGTGTTGGGCCACAACCAGAGTGGGCGACCCATCACGTTGCGCCTGCTGTCGCTCGCCGAGCACGAGCAGATCATCCTGGCCGCCAAGGAGTTGGTGCACGAGATCCACGCCGAGGATCCGCACCTGACCCGGCATCGTGGCATCGAGCTGTTGGCCGCACCCTTCACCGGCACCGAGCGCGTCGAATTCCTGGACAAGGCATGACGCGCGGCGGTTGGCTCGCGGCCGCTGCGGCCCTGGCCGTCCTGGTCGCCGTCCAGACGGTGGCGGGCGAACGGACGGCGGCGCCACCGTCGGCCGGTGCCGACCCGCCGACGGTGGCACCGGGCGCCGACGTGCTGGAGGGAGTCGTCGTGATCCCCGCGCGCGTACGCGGACACGACTACCGCCGCGCGGCGTTCGGTGAATCGTGGACCGACGACAACACCGCAGCGGGCGGCCACAACGGCTGCGACACCCGCAACGACATCCTCGACCGAGACCTCGTCGACAAGACCTACGTGGCCATCTCCCGTTGCCCGCGGGCGGTCGCGACCGGCGTGCTCAACGATCCCTACTCCAACGCCGTGGTCGCGTTCACCCGCGGCAATCAGGTGGGCGCGGCGGTGCAGATCGACCATCTGGTGCCGCTGGCGTTGGCGTGGGACCTGGGCGCGCGGACGTGGCCGACCGACCTGCGCACGCGGTTCGCCAACGATCCCGCCAACCTCATCGCCGTCGCGGGCGGGGTCAACCAGGACAAGGGCGACTCCGCGCCCGGCGACTGGATGCCGCCCAATCGCGGGTTCTGGTGCCAGTATTCGGTGCAGTTCGTCGCGGTGCTGCGCGGCTACGGCCTGCCGATCGACGAACGGTCGGCGCAGGTGCTGCGCGAGGGTGCGGCCACCTGCCCGGTGGGCTGACCGCCGTGGCGCCGGGGCGCGGGGTGCCTCGTCGGCTACCCTTGACGACCTGCTGCGTAGATGGAGGGTTCGTGCTCGCACCGCACTCCGGCCGTTGGGCGCTCACCGCAGGCGCGATCGTCGTCATCGTCGGGGTGGTGGTGGCCATGCTCATCGGTGTTAGGCCGCAGCCCGTTGCGGGGGCCGCGTGCGGCAGCACGACGGCGCCCTGCGATGCCCGGCAGCGGCTGGCGGCCGCCGATCACTATCTCGCGGGCAGGCCCGGCACCGTCGGCTACGTCTGGCGCGATCGCGTCACGGGGGCGCGGTACGCCAACCCGCAAGCGGGCGTGCCGATCTGGACCGCCTCGACCATCAAGCTGGCGATGGTTGCCGACCTGCTGACCCGCGAACAGGCCGGCGCCGTGCGGCTGGAGCCCGCTGATCGGCAACGCATGGTCGACATGCTCCGCCGCTCCGACAACGACGCCGCCGACGCGCTGTGGACGCGGTACGAGAGTGGGTCGCTCAACGCCAACGCCGCGCGTTACGGGATGCCCGGTCTCGCCGCGCAACCCGGATACGGCTCCACGTTCCCGTACTGGGGCTTCCAAAAGTCCACCGCCGCCGACCTCGACGGGCTGATGACCTACGTCCTGACCGGCTTGACGCCCGCCAACGCCGCCGCGGTGACCGCCGAGATGCAGCGCGTCGACGGCGACCAGCGGTGGGGCGTCTTCGGTGCGGGACCCGCGATGGCCCCCGGCGCCAAGAACGGGTGGTCGCAGGAAGACGGCGGCTGGGTGGTCAACTCCGTCGGCTTCGCCGGACCGGGCCAACGATTCACGCTCGCCGTCATGAATTCCCTCGGTGGCGAGGGTGATTACGAGGACGGTGTCGAGACCACCACACAGCTCGGACGCATCCTGCTGGCGCCCTGACACCGTCCCCGCAGCGGTATCAGGAGATCGACCTCCGTTGTCGCGCAACCACTCCGAGTATCACGTCGACGGCGAGGAACGCCGCCACGCTCACCCCGAGGAGGGGAATGAACCAGCCGACGGCCACCGTCGCCACACCCAGCGCGAGCACGCCGCCGAGCGGCATGCCGCGCACCGCCCCGCGCCGCGGGGGCACCGGCAGCACCCGATTCGCGCGCGTCGGTCGCCGCCGCCACCACATCAGGTAACCGCGCACGATCACGGTGACGAGCGCCACCGCCAGGGCGGCCAACGCCAGTTGGTTCGCCAGCCCGAAGAGCAGACCCATGTGCAGCTGGATGCCCCACGCGGCGAGCTTGGCGGCCAGCGGCCAGTCGGCGAACCACGAGGCGTCGGTGATGCGCCCCGTCGCACCGTCGACGGCCACGGTGTCGTTCGACATCACCCAGGGCTGCCGGGTCTGGGCGACGGTGAACGCGGTGCCTGCCGAGGCGGGGATGCTCACCTCCACGTGCCCTCCGACGCCCGCCTCGCGGGCCGCGGACGTCACCCGATCGAGTTCGGCGACCGAATCGGCCGGTGCACCCGCGGGTTCGGCGGATCCGCCAGGCATGCCGTGACCTTCGTGCCCCCCGGCCGCGGGCCCGCCGTCCCCGGAGTCGAGGGCCTTGGACACCGTCGGCGTGGTCCACGACATGGCGGCGCGCACCTCGTCGACGTGGGCGCCGGTGAACCGCGACCACGTCAACCCCGTCGCCGACAGGAACAGCAACCCCACCGCGATCCACAGGCCAACGACCCCGTGCCAGTTCAGGGTGCGGGCGCGCCCGCGCGCCCGGGGATCGACCGTCCACGGCCGTCGGCGGCGGGCACCGGACCGGCGTCCGCCGACCCAGAGCACCACGCCCGCCAGCGCGATGACCCACAGCCAGGACGCCGCCAACTCGCTGTAGACGCGGCCCGGTTCCCCCAGATGAAGGGTGCGGTGCAGCTGGCTGATCCACGTGCGCACGGGCAGCGCACTGCTGCTGCCGTAGGCCACCAGATCGCCCAGCGGCCGGGCCGTCACCGGGTCGACGAACACGGCGCGCCGCTCGGACTCGCCGAGCGTCGGGTCGGCGAAGAAGACCCTGGTGGTCTCACCGGCGTCGACGGCAGGACGCACCGCCACCACCGGTAGGTCGGGCAGCACGGTCTGCGCCGAGCGCACCTGTTCGACGAGCGGCAGTGCCGGACCGGTGCTGTCGGTGTGCAGTTGGTCGCGATAGACCACCTGTTCGATGGTGGGGGCCACGGCGTACAGGCCGCCGCTGACCGCCGCGATGAGGAGGAACGGGCCGACGAACACGCCGGCGTAGAAGTGCAGCCGCAACAGCAGCGCGCGCAGGGGGTGGGGTGTCGGCGGCGAAGTGGCAAGGGGGGCGCGGGATTCGTCGTCGCTGGACGTGGGGGTGGCATCGAAGGTCGTCATGGTTCTCCGTCGGTCATGGGCCCGTCAGGGCGCGTCACGAACGTCGTCGGCGTGCTGCCGGAGAACGCGCGGCACCGGCTATCGGCACGGCACGGCGCTGCACGGCACGGCACGGTACGCAGGCGACGTGGGAATGCCGCCACAGCGCGATCGCGCTACGGCGGTGCGAAGGTCAGCCGCAGACCGGCGGACCGCGCAACCGCAGCGCGGAGTCCAGCAGGCGCGACGAGCGCACGTCGCGCCGGGCGAACCAGGTGCGACCGCGTGGCCTGCCGCGGTGGACGAGATCGGGGGCCAACCACGCGAGCAGCGTCGAGCACACCTCGTAGAGGTGACCGACGAGACCGATGAGAAGGGCGAGCCCGACGGCCGCCGCGGCGTGTGCGGCCAGCATCGGCGCCGACGGCACCAGGCCATGCCCGCCGTGATGCGCCGTGGCCAGCGTGAGGTGCCCGGCCGCCTGACCCGCCCCGAGGCCGACCGCCAGCGACGGCCACGACACGCTCCGGCACGCCGCGGTCACGGCGCCGACG